>JBJMLJ010000438.1:0-19071 GCA_045805365.1 Thermoleophilaceae bacterium | reverse complement strand
CTTCGACGGCGACGCCCGGACCGCCTGGGTGGGCGACCTCATCCCCGGCCGCACACCGTTCATCTCCATTCGCGCGCCACGGGCGATCAGCGTCCGGCGGCTCCGCCTCCGGCGGGCGGCCGCGGGCTACGCGTTCCCCAGGCGGCTGCGGGTCGTCGCGTCGGGACGGGCGCCGCTGAGCGCCCCCGTCGGAACATCGGGCGTCGTGGTCCTGCCGCATGCGCTCAGGGCGCGCTCGCTGCGGCTCGAGCTGGGCGCGACCATGCACGGCGACCTCCGCGCCGTCGGCGTGAGCGAGGTCGACATCCCCGGCCTGCGACCGCCGCGGCCGCGCCGGAGCGGCCGCTTCGCCACCGCCTGCGGCGAGCTCAGCGGCAGCGGTCCGGGCGGAGCGCGGCTGACGATGGACGTGGCGGGAGACGTCGCGGCGCTCGACGCCGGCCGTCCGCTCCGGCTCCGCGGCTGCGGGCGCAAGAGGCGGCTCGCGCTTCCCGCCGGCCACTCGCTGCTCAGCTTCCCTCCGGGCGCCGTCATGCGCCCCGACCACCTGGCGCTGCGCTCGCCGGCGCCGCGGCCGGTCGCATTCCCCGCACAGCCGGGCCGCGTGGTCTCGGAGCGCGAGGGCGGCCCGACGGGCGCGCCGCAGAAGGCGCGCCTCGCCGTTACCGGGCCCTCCTGGCTCGTGCTCGACCAGAGCTACAACCCGGGCTGGCGCGCCTTCTGCGCCGACGCGTCGGGACACGAGACGGGGCTCGGCAAGCCGACCGCCATCGACGGCTACGCCAACGGCTGGCGCGTCGATCGGAGCTGCCGCGAGGCCCGCTTCGCCTTCGCGCCGCAGCGCGGCGCAGTCGTCGGCTACGGGATCTCGGCGCTCGCCTGCCT
Source organism: Thermoleophilaceae bacterium (assembly GCA_045805365.1). Lineage (GTDB taxonomy): Bacteria > Actinomycetota > Thermoleophilia > Solirubrobacterales > Thermoleophilaceae > DASXBA01. The sequence goes on along the minus strand of JBJMLJ010000438.1, from coordinate 18,186 downwards.
CGTCCTGCTCGTCATGCTCGCCGTGCCGCTGCTTCGCCGGCGGCGTGCGGTCCAGCCGGTGGAGGTCGACGCGATCCCGGAGCCCGGACCGGACCCGCCGCTGCGCGCCGGCTGGCGGGTGACCCTGGCGGCGACGGCCACGGTCGCGGTGATCACCGGGCCCGTCTTCGCCCTGCGCATGGGCGTGGTGCTCGGGCTGCTGACGCTCGTACTCCTTCGCGTCGGCGTGACCGTCCGGCGCCTCGTCGCCATCGCGGCCGCGGCGATCGGCCTCGTGACCGCGATCTACATCGTCTTCCCGGCCACCGACAAGGGCGGCTTCTCGTTCCAGTACGCGACCGACCAGATCGACGCCCACTTCGTGGCCGTGGTGGCGGTCTTCTGCCTCGGCGCCGCCGGCGGGCTGGCCGCCGCGCGACTCCGCCGGGCCGGTACCCCGCCCCCGCCCGAGCCGACGCCCACGGCCGCCGGCGGGCGGCGAGAGCCGGCGCGACTCGGCTGAGCTGCGGATGGCTGCCGTCGGCCGGCATGAGTACACGGCGGCCACGGCCGCGCTGGCCGTAATCGCGTGCCTCTGGCTGGCCCCGCTCTTCACAGGCGACCAGCTCGGGCAGAGCTACATGCTCCGCTTCGACACACCCTGGAAGGCCTCGCCCGCCTCGCGGCCGCTGCCGCTTCGCTCGGTCGCCCCGGACGCCGCCTGGGTCTTCCACCCGTTGAGCGTGGTGGCGCGCAAGCAGCTCGAGGACGGCCGCCTGCCGCTCTGGAACCCCTACGAGTACGGCGGCCTCACGCTCGTCGGGAACATGCAGTCGGCCCTCTTCTTCCCGCTGACGTGGCCACTCCTGCTCCTCCCCTTCGGCTACGCCTGGGGTGCGGTCTGCCTGGCCAAGCTCGTGCTCGCCAGCGTGGGCGCCTACGCGCTGGCGCGCGAGCTCCGGGCGAGTCCGGCGGGGGCGCTCGTAGCGGGCACGGTCTACATGCTCTCGGCACCGCTCACGGCCTGGCTCCAGTGGCCGCTCGCTGCCGTGTTCGCGCTCTTCCCCTGGCTGCTGCTCGCCACCACCCGCCTCCACCGGCGCCGCACGCTCGGCTCGGTGGCGACCACCGCGCTCGCGGTCGCCCTCACCGTTCTCGCCGGCCATCCGGAGTCGGCGCTCATCTCGATCTCGGCCGCTGCCGTCTATTTGCTCGTCCTGGTGGTCGCCGGCCTCGACCGGGCGGAGCTGCGGGTCCTCGCCGCCTGGGCGGGCGGGCTGGCGCTGGGGCTGGTGGCCGCCGGCTTCGCGATCGTCCCCTTCGCCCAGGCGCTCCACGGGAGCGAGTCGAGCCTGTCAGGCACGGGGCTGTCCAGCATCCACCCGCCGGTTGTCACAGTGCTCCAGTGGCTCGTGCCGAACCTGTTCGGCACCGGCGAGCCGGACGTCTACAACGCCAGCTTCTTCACCTCGGTGTCCGGCTACTTCGGCCTCCCGGCGCTGATGCTCGCGGTCGTGGCCCTGTGGCATCACCGGCGCAGCCCGCCCGCGATCGCGCTGGCGATCATGGCGCTCTTCGCGGCGCTGGCGTCGTACCGCGTGCCGCCCGTGAGCTGGTTCGTCGGGCACGTCTTCCCCTGGTCGCGCACGATCATCGGCGAGCGCGCCTACTTCGTCGTGGCCCTCGCCGGCGCCGTCGGAGCCGGGGCGGGCGTTACCGCCGTGGCTCGGCGACCGCTGCCGCTCCGCCGCGTGGCGCTGGTCGTTGCCGGCTTCGCGCTCGCCGTCGGGCTCGGCTTCGCGATCGCCCAGCTCGCCGGCGCGCTCGACGCTCCCGCCGACGTCAAGCGGCGCAGCCTCCTGCTGGCCGCCGGGGCGCTGCTCGGGGGCGGGCTCGTACTCGCGGCGCTCGGGCGGCTGCGCACCCTCCTCGCCGCCGGGCTCGCGCTGATCGTCGCGGTGCTGAGCCTCGGCAGCCTGCGCGATTTCAACGTCACCCTCCCGCCGGACGACGCCTATCCGCCCAGGCCCGCGGCAGTGGCCGCGCTCGAGCGCGAGCCGGGCAGCTTCCGCGTCGGCGTCATCCGCCGCGGCGAGGCGGAGGGCGTGATGCCCGCGAACACGCTCGCGCTCTACGGCCTCGAGGGCACCGAGGGCTACGACTTCCCGCTCTCGAGGCGCTGGTCGGACTTCCAGACGCTGGCTCTCGGCTACCGCGGGCTGCGCCCGGAGCGGCGCTTCGCCGTCGGCCCGCCGCGCGGCCCGGAGCTCACGGCGCTGCGGATGATGAACACGCGCTTCTACCTCGCCGCCCCCGGGACACGCGCCCCGGCGCCCGGCTTCAGGGCCGTCTACCGCGGGCTCGACGCGACGGTCTTCCGCGACCCCGGCGCCCTGCCGCGCGCCTACGTCGTGCCCGCCACGCGGTCGCTCCCCTACGTCGACGCGCTGACCGCGGTCGCGCGCGGCCGGCTCGATCCGCGGCGGGAGGCGCTCGTCCCGCCAGGCTCCGCCCGCCCGCCGGCCGGCGGGCGCTTCCGGCCGGCCGTGGTGGAGCGCCTCGCCCCCGACCACGTGCGCGTGCGACTCGCCCGCGGCAGCGCCGGCTGGCTCGTGCTCGCGAACGCCTGGTCCCCCGCCTGGAAGGCCGAGGTGGACGGGCACGCGACCGAGGTCCGGCCCACGGACTTCGCGGCGATGGGGATCCCGGTCGGTGCCTCGACGCGGACCGTCGACTTCCGGCTGAGCCGCACGAGCGTCTGGCTCGGAATCGCTCTCGGCTGCGCCGGGCTTCTCGGGATCGCCGCGCTGGCCGTGCTGGGCAGGATCAGGTCTTGACCACGCGGATCACGCAGTTCCACGTGAGCAGCTCGCGCACGAGCGGGATCCGGCAGATGAACCGAAGCCCCGGCCAGTAGCGCGGCTCGATCCGCTCGACCCGGAGCCGCGGGCGGCCGCGCACCTCGCGGATCGTGGGACCGACGTGCACGGCCCAGAGGCCGTCGCCGTAGGGGTTCTTGCGCGGCGGGCCGTGCACCCGCTCGTAGAGGCGCGGCCCCAGCTTTGGCCCGAGGTACTGATAGGGCGTCATGTCGTGCCCGCCCCAGGGCGAGTACCAGTTGGTCCAGGAGATGTAGCCCCAGCCGCCCGGTCGCAGGACGCGCTCGATCTCGCGGATCACGCCGGCGGCGTCGGGCGTGTGCTCGAGCAGGTTCGAGCAGAGCGCGCCGTCGATCGAGTCGGCGTCGAGCGGCAGGTCGGCCGCGTCGGCGAGGAGCGCGCCATCCGGCGCGCTGCCGACCATCTCCATCTCGGCCAGGTCGTTGTCCACCGGGATCACGGACGCCCCCTTCGCACGCAGCGCCTCGGTGTAGAAGCCCGGGCCGCAGCCGAGGTCGACGATCGTCTGGCCGGCGAGCGGGCCGTAGCGGCCGCCCAGCTCGTCGGCCAGCTCGGCGCCGAGCATCCTGTAGAAGGGCCCCGGGTCGGTCTTCTCCGAGCGGAACAGGCGCCACAGCCTGCGCACGCGGCGCAGGCCGGTCGGCCGCTCTGCGCTGGCCGCCAGGCTCAGGCCACCGCTCCGCGCCTCGCGGTGGCGGCGCTGCGCACGCTCATCCCGAGCAGCGTCGGCGCGAGGACGAGCTGGAGCACCACGAGCACGAGCGCCACGCTCGTCAGGCCGGAGCCGACCGCCACGAGCATCCCGAGCTCGGCCACGGCCGCCAGCCCGAGCAGGAGCACGAAGCCCGAGCGGCCGAGCGCCAGCAGGTACTGCACGCCGAGGTAGGCGCAGGCCAGGAGCGACATCGCCAGGCCCAGCAGCGGGAGCGCGTGGGCGGCGGCGGTCAGGTCGTGGCCGAAGACGATCGAGAGGACCTGCTCACCGGCGACCGCGTAGACGAGCACCATCGGCGCGGCCACCGCGGCGATCAACGCCAGCGTCCGGGCGAGAACGGGCCGGGCGTCGCGGCCCGCCCGGGTGCGCCGCACCGCCTCCGGCAGCAGGTAGAGGCCGAGCCCGATAGCCACCCAGATGACGGCCTTGGCGGCCACCGACGCGGCGGCGTAGGAGCCGGCGTCCGTGGACGAGGCCTGGTGCTTGACGTAGACGATGTCGATGTTCTGGAGCGCGGCGATGAGGCTGAAGGCGAGCACGGGCGCCCAGGCGTGGCCGAGCAGCGTCCGCAGGCGCAGGTCGGCGCCGCTCGGCACGCCGCCGGCGGCGCGCAGCTCCTGGAGCAGCGGGACGCTCAGCGCCACCGCGATCGCCAGGATCGAGGCCGTGCTGCCGAGGAAGGCGCCGGTGACCCCCAGGCCCGCGGCGTAGAGGGCGACGCCGAGAAGCAGCCGCATGCCGGCCTCGCCGATGATCGAGTAGCCCACCACCGAGTAGCGGCGCAGGCCCTGGAGCGCGCCGCGCTCGACGCAGAGCATGAGCCACAGCATTCCCGTCGGCAAGATCGCTGCCGCCGCCCACTCGTCGTTGACGCCGATCAGGGAGGAGATCGGCGCCCGCAGGACGATCGCCACGGCGGCCACGGCGACGGTGCCGACGAGCAGCCGCTCGAGCCAGTGGCGAACGCCGGCCCCCGGGTTCGCCTGTCCCGCCGCGGCCGCCGCGCTGATCTCCCTCGCCACGGTGGCCTGCAGGGCGGAGCCCGGCACGACCAGGATCGCGAAGGCCGCGATCAGCGCGCCGAGCGAGCCGTAGCCCGAGGCGCCGAGCAGATGGGCGAAGACGATGGTGAAGACGAGGGCGATCATGTTGTTGGCCATCAGCGCGCCTGCGAGGCCCGCGGCGCGGCCGGTGTCGGACGCCGCCAGGCGGTCGCGCAGGCGTCCGCGTCCCTCCGCCCGGACGCGCTCGTCCTGAAGCACCTCGAGCGACTGCCGCGCGGTCCGCTCCCAGGTGAACCCGAGCGCCCGCTCGCGCGCCGCCCGGCCCATCCGCTCGCGGAGCTCCCGGTCCTCCACCAGGCGCCTCGTGTGAACGCCGAGCTCCTCCGAGTCGCGCGCCAGCAACCCGGTGCGCCCGTCCTCCACGGACTCCGGCAGCCCGCCCACGTCGAGCGCCACGCTCGGGGTCTCGCAGGCGGCCGCCTCCATCACGGTCAGGCACCAGCCCTCGGCCGACGAGGCCGTCAAGTGGACCCAGGACCGCTGGAGCAGCTCGAGCTTCTTCTCCTCGCTCACGTACCCGTGCATCCGGACCCGGTCGCCGAGCCCGCGCGCCGCGATCTCGGCCTCGAGGCCGTCGCGGTAGTCGCCGTCGCCCGCGATGTCGAGCAGCGCGCCGGGGGTCGCCTCGAGCGCGTCGAGGACGACCTCGATCCGCTTGTAGCGCTTCAGCCGGCCGAGGTAGAGGAGCGTCGGCTGCTCCGTGCGCCGCGCCGGGTCGGGCCGGAAGGCCTCGAGCTCCACCCCGATGTAGCCGACGTCGATGTGGTCGCGCGGGATGCCGTGCGCGGCGATGTCGCGCGCGGAGGCCTCGGAGATCGTGAGGAAGCGCGTGTCGCGGTAGAGCGTCCGGAGCGGGGCCGTCTCGAGCACGAAGGCGGCGAGCCTGCCCTTGGGCCCCATCTCCTCGAGGTAATGGTCGTGGTGGATGTGGTGCACCAGCGAGACGCGCGGGACGTCGCGAAGCCACAGCGGGGTGAGGAAGGTGACGCCGTTGATGACCTCGACGACGACGTCGGGATCGGGGACGAGGCCGCGCCACTGCTTCCAGATCACGCGTGGGAAGACCGTCGACCGGCCGCCCATCCGGTGGATCGTCAGCGGCCCGAGGCGCTCGACCGGCGCGGCGCCCGGATACGAGCACGCGATCACGGTCACGCGGTGGCCCCAGGCGATCCAGCGGGACACCTGGCCGAACAGGTTCGTGCCGGTCCCGCCCCCCTGGGGGTGAGTCCAATCACGGTCCGAGAGAATCAGTATGTGGAGCCGGGCATCCTGCGTCGCGCTCACGTGCGCAGCCTAGCGCGGAGGGCCGAGGGCGATCTGCTAACAATCAGCGAGTGATGCGGGTCCGAGCGCTGGCGCTCGCCGGCGCGCTTTTCCTGTTGCCGATCCCGGCGGCCGCGATGGCGCAGAGCGCCGGCAACGAGCAGTACACCGACCCGCTCGCCGGCTCCTCGCCGACCGCGAAGAAGCACTCCTCGTCGACCCCCACCTCGTCCGCCCCGTCGTCCGGCTCGCAGAGCACGGGGACGACCGGCGCCAGCGGCTCCACCGGCACGACCTCGAACAGCAGCCAGGCCGGCGCCTCCTCCTCGGCCGACCCGTCCTCGAGCACGGGGCTCCCGCGCACCGGCTTCAACGCCTGGGGGCTCGCCCTGATGGGGGCGCTGATGCTGATCGCCGGCGTCCTGCTGCGGCTGGGGCTGCGACTGCCGCGGTGGCGGGCGGTGTCGGCATCGCCGGCGACGCTGGGCCGCGACGTCCGCCTGATCCGCCGCCGCTGAGCGGCTGACGCCGTGAGGGTCGGCGTCGACGGCCGCAGCCTGCGCGGCGACCGAGCCCCGCGGGGCATCGCCTCCTATCTCGACTGCCTCCTGGCCGAGCTGCGCTCGATCCCGGGAGACGACTATGCCGTCCTCACCGCCGACTCGCGGCTCGGCTACGCGGCGGCGGCGTTCATCGGCAGGCCCAGGCTCGACCGCCAGCTCGGCGGCTGCGACGTGCTCTGGGCTCCAGCACCGGCCCCGCTCGCCGTCTCCTCGGGGGTCCCGCTCGTGCTGACCATCCACGACCTGTCGTTCGAGCACAGGCCGCGCGACTACACGGCATACGAGCGCTTCTGGCACCGGCGCGCGCACCCGCGCGCGCTCGCGCGCCGCGCGGCCCGTGTGATCGCGGTCTCCGAGAGTGTGCGCGGTCAGCTGCTCGACGAGTGGAGCCTGCCGGAGGAGAAGGTGGTCGCCATCCCCTCCGGCCCGGGCCGGCCTCCGCGGGGGCGTGGAGCTGCGCCCGCCGGACTGCCGCCGGACTACCTCCTCGTGGTGGGCGGGATCGAACCGCGCAAGCGGATCGACCTGCTGCTCGACGCGCACGAGCGCGCCCGCCGAGGCGGGCTCTCGGCGGAGCTGGTCCTGGCCGGCGACGGACCGCTCAGGGAGCGGGCCGCCGCGGCCGGCGCGACGACCCTCGGCGTCGTGCCGGCCGACGAGCTGGACGGCCTCTACGCCGGCGCGCGGGCGCTCGTCCTCGCCTCGCGCGAGGAGGGCTTCGGCTTCACGCCGCTCGAGGCGCTGGCGCGCGGCACGCCGGCGGTGGTGCCGGACCTTCCCCCCTTCCGCGAGACGCTCGGCGACACGGCGCTCACCTTCCCGCCGGGCGACGCCGAGGCCCTGGCCGGGGCGCTGCTCAGGATCGAGCACGAGCCCGGCCTGCGCGAGCGACTCGTCGCCGCGGCCGCCGAGCCGCTCCGCCGGTTGTCGTGGGAGCGCGCCGCGAGCGAGACCCGTGCCGTGCTGGCGGCCGCCTCCGGGGAGCCCTCCAGACGATCTGCTAGTAATCCGGGCGCATGACGAGCCGCCGCCTGCTCGCCGCCCTCTGCGCCCTGCCGCTGCTGCTGCCGGCCGCCGCCCTCGCCCAGAGCGCCGGCGACGAGCAGTACACCGATCCGCTCGCCGGCAGCGCCCCGGCCGGGCACTCGCCGTCGTCCTCTTCGCCCACGCACAACACGGGCTCTCCGTCCGGGCAGTCCAATCAGCTCGCCTCGAGCTCGTCACCGAACGGCACCGGCTCGGGCGATCCCAGCACCAGCTCGAGCGCCAGCGGAAGCTCGCTTCCGCGGACCGGCTTCGACGCCTGGATGTTGGCGCTGATGGGAGCCCTCATGCTGATCGCCGGCGTTCTCCTGCGGCTAGGGCTGCGGCCCCTGCCGTGGCGAGCGGCGTCCGGGTCCCCGGCGACGCTGGGCAGGGACGTACGCCTGATCGGGCGCCGGCGCCGGTACTGATCGACGGCCGCGCCGCCGTCCGACGCGAGATCGGCGGCGTGGAGCGATTCGCGCGCGAGCTGTCGGCGCGGCTCCCGGCGCTGCGCCCCGGCCGCTACGCCGTGGTCCGTCCGCCGTCCGCGCTGGCCCACCGCGCGGGCCATGCATGGGAGCAGGCGCTGCTGCCCCTCAAGGGACGCCGGGCCGAGCTCATCTACTGCCCCGCCAACCTCGCCCCGCTCGTCTCGCGGCGCAATGTCGTCGTCCTCCACGACGTGGCGGCGCTCCGCCACCCGGAGTGGTACAGCCCGGCGTACGTCCGCTACCAAAGGCTGCTCCTCCCCGCGCTCGCGCGCCGGGCGCGACTCGTGATCACGGTGTCCGAGTTCGCGCGGAGGGAGGTCGGCTCGGCGCTCGGCGTACCCGAGCAACGGCTGGCGGTCGTGCCCGACGGCGTCGACGACCGCTTCTCGCCGAACGCGGACCCGTCACCGGCCCGGACAGCCCACGGCCTCGACCGCCCGTATGTCCTGGCGGTCGGCACGCTGATCGCCCGCAAGAACCTGGGCGCGCTGGCGACCGCCGAGCGGCGGCTCGCCGCGGAGGGCATCGAGCTGGTCACGGCGGGCTCGGCACGTGGCTATATGCGGCCCGGCGACCGGCCTCCAGGGCGCCAGCTCGGCTACGTCCGCGACGATCATCTCCCCGGCTTGTATGCCGGAGCGCTGGCACTCGCGATGCCGTCGCTCTACGAGGGCTTCGGCCTCCCCTGCCTCGAGGCGATGGCGTCCGGCGTGCCGGTCGTCGCCGCCAACCGGGCCGCGCTGCCGGAGACCTGCGGCGACGCGGCGCTCCTCGTCGACCCCGAGGATCGCGAGGGGCTCACGGACGCGCTGCTCGCGGCCGCCACCGACGCCGCGCTCCGAGCGCGCCTGGCAGCGGCCGGGACCGAGCGCGCGGCGCAGTTCGGCTGGGACCGGACCGCGCGCCTGACCGATGAGGCGATCGACGGGCTGCTGCGAGGCTCCGGCTAGCGGCAGCTGCCGCGGCTCGTCTTCGAGCAGCCCTCGCCGCGGCGGGCGGCCGACCGGTAGGCGCTCAGCGCGGAGGTCGGCTTGACCGCGAGGGGGAGCGCCGCCACGAGGCCGGCGTAGTTCCAGATGCCGGCCTCGCCGCTCGGGACGTAGCTCGAGGCCCAGGTGTACCAGTAGAGCCGCTGGACGCCGTAGCGCTTGTTCCTCCGGGTGCGCAGGAGCGAGTCGTACATCGGGCCGATCCGGCTCGCCATGCCGTGCCCGGTCGTGACGAGCCGGCGCAGTCCGGAGTCGACCGACAGCTTGCCCCGGGCGGCCGGCCAGCCCAGCTCGGTCACCCAGATCGGCTTCCGCCTGTCGTGGTTCTTGCGCATCACTGCGCGGACGGACCTGATGACGCTCAGCGCATCCCTGGGACCATCCGTGTAGGGGTGGACCGCCGCGACGTCGAACAGCCGGCGGGCGCCGCGGCGGTATAGCCGGCGCATCTGGTTGGCGGGCGCGCTCGAGAGGCCGGCGAGCACGACCTTGCCGCGCCGGTCACGCGACTTGATCGCCTTCCGGGCCACCTTCAGCAAGCGCACGTAGCCGCCGGGCCAGGCCGCTGACCAGTCGGAGGGGACGTCCCAGTAGAAGGGCAGGTCGGGCTCGTTCCAGATCTGCCACTCGCGGATCGGCCGCCGCGGGAGCTCCGGATGCGCTGCCCAGAAGTAGCCGCGGGGCCCGTAGCGGGAGACGAGCGCCTTGAGGTAGGAGGCGTAGTCGGAGGGGTAGCGCGGCGGAGAGTTGCGCTTGGTCTCGTCGAGCTGGGCCCACCTCGGAGCGTCGATGACCGTCGGCAGGAGCGCGATGCCGTGCGTCGCCGCGAGGGTCACGAGCTTGTCGGTCGGCACGAAGCTGAACGGGCCGCGGTAGCTCGGCTGGGCGCCGGCCCAGGAGAAGACCACGCGGGCCGACTCGATCCCCGAGCTGGCCATCAGGTCCCACTGGTGCTGCTGGTCGGTCCAGGGGCGGGAGTTCAGGCCCGCGTCCCAGCTCACGCCGTAGAAGCCGTGCGGAGCGCGACGCGCCGCCGCGCTGCCCGGCAAGGCGGCGCACACGAGCGCCGCGAGCATGAGGATGAGGACCCGCCTGGCTCGCACTAGAACATTTGTCGACCGAAACCGGCCGAAGCTTTAGCCCGAACGCCTACTTGTGCGTAAGCGTGAGCGGGGGGCACTCGGATTGCGGCTTGCCGTCGATGCCCTTGGGCGTGATCGACAGGCTGTTCCGCCGCACCGTGACCTCGCCGTAGCTGAACTGGTCCACGATCGCGCAGCGCATGCCCACGCCGGCCGGCGGCGCCGGCTTGAAGAAGGCGCTGCCGATGAGCTTGCCCGATCCGGGGCTTCCGGTCGCGGTGTCGATCTCGCCGGCGAAGTTCTGGGTCGCCGCGGGACCGACCGTGAAGTCGAAGATTCCGCTGTTCACGGGGCCGCCGGACTCGAGCGTCTGGAGGCGGGCGTCGTTCACGAGCGTCGCGTGCACGTCGGTGGTCAGGAAGACGACGTTCTTGACGTTGTCGCGCAGGTACTTGAGCAGCTGCTGGCGCTGGGCCTCGAAGCCCTCCCAGCGGTCGTACGGCAGCGCGTAGTACTGCTGGATGGGCAGCTCGTTCATGATCACCTTCCAGCGCGCCGTCGAGCGCTTCACGGCCTTCGTGAAGACGCTGTACTGGTGCGAGCCGAGGAAGGTACGGCTCGAGCTGCGGATGTTCGCGAGGCACGCCGGCGAGACGGGCTGGCTGAGCCCCGTGGACGGGTAGGCGGCGCCGAACACGTTGCGGGTCGACTGCGGGGCGGTCGGCGCCAGGTCCGGCTTGTGGGTCTGCGGGTTGTCGCAGATGTGGTTCGCGTCGGCGTTGGCCGACCGGAACGTGCGCTCGTCGAGGAAGAAGACCTCGAGGTTCTTGCCCCAACGGAAGCTGCGGTAGAGGCCGTTCCTGCCGGTGTAGGAGACGGGCGCGTAGTCGCGGAAGGCGTGCAGGCTGCGCTTGTATAGCGTGTGGCCGTTGATGTTCACGCCGTTGTCGAACGAGTTCTCCTGCGGCGAGAAGTCGTTCACGAACTCGTGGTCGTCCCACTGCGAGTAGTAGCCGGCCGAGCCGCGCAGCGCGCGGAGGAAGCGGTTGCCGAGGTTGGTCTTGTACTTCGCCCACTTCTGCTTGACGGTGAGCGCGATCGGGAAGAGGCGGCCGGGCACCTCGCTGTCGGAGTAGATCGAGTCGCCGAGCATGACGTTGAAGGCGTTCTTCTCGGCCTTCAGCCGCCTGAAGACGCCGCCCGAGTTCCAGTAGGGCTTGCTCTGGCCGGGCGCGACGCTGAAGTCGGTGTCACCGGTCCAACCGAAGCGGATCGTCGTGCTCCTGCCTCTCTTGGGCGCGGTCTTGAAGATTCCCTTGGGGCTCTTGTGCCGACCGCTGACGAAGCGGAACCAGTAGCGCTTCCCCGCCTTGAGCCGCCTGACCTTGCGCTGGAGCGTGTAGTCGTCCGCCTTGCGCGTTTTCACCCGATAGGTCTTGAAGTGGCCGCGCCGGAAGCGCTTGCTGGTCGAGACCTGCAGGAAGACCCTCCCCTTGCCGGTCGCCTTCCCCCAGAGGATCGCCGAGCTCGAGGTCACGTCGCCGGCGGTCACGCCGTACTTGAAGCCGGTCGCGCCCGCGCCTGCGGGCAGCAGCGCGAGGACGGCAAGGGCGAGGACGATGCTGAGGGCGGCGCGGGGGGACATGCTCGCGACCGTAACACACGAGTTGGGCCCGAATACCGGATGGACCGTCGCCGGCCCGGTCAGCTCTTGCAGACGCCGGAGCTGTCCTTGGCGCAGCCCTCGAGGCGCAGGACGGTCCTCCGGTAGGCGCGCAGCGCGGGCTTGCGCTCGAAGTTGCCCTGGTAGTACGACTCGAGCCCGGCGAAGTCGAAGATGTCGCTGAGCGCCTTGTAGGGCGAGCTCCACGTGTACCAGAACACGCGCCCCACCCGGTAGCGCAAGAGCCTGCGCTTCGCCGCAACCGACCTGAACATCTTCCTGAGGTCGGAGGCCATGCCGCGATCGGTCGCTACCAGCGTCCGCTGCCCCTTCGGCACGTGCATCCGTCCGACCGCGGCGGGCCAGCCGGTCTCGGTCGCCCAGATCGGCTTGCGCGGGTCGCCGCCCCGGCGCATGACCCGGCGGAACAGGCGGATCGCCTTCAGCGCCAGCCTCGGGGCGCCGGTGTAGGTCTGGATCGCGGCGACGTCGAAGTAGCGGCGCGCGTGCAGCCGGTAGAGCTCGTGCAGACGGTTCCAGGAGTCGTTCGTAAGCCCGCCGAGGACGACCTTCGCGTGCGGGTCGGCTGAGCGCAGCACGGCGCGGGCCATCTTCAGGAGCGCGACGTAGCCCCGCGGCCAGGCGTACTTCGAGCCCTTCGGCGCGTACCAGCGATAGGACAGGTGCGGCTCGTTCCAGATCTGCCAGTAGCGGATCGGGTGCTTCGGCAGCAGCGGGTTATCGGTCCAGAAGGTGCCGTCCGGCCCGTAGCGCACGACCAGCGCCTGGAGGAAGTCGCCGAAGTCGGCCGGATCGCGGGGCGGCGAGTAGCTGTGGTCGAAGGCGGCCGCCCAGCCCGGCGTGTCGAGCACCACCGGCAGCACGCTGATGCCGTGCTCGGCGGCGAGGGTCACGACCTGGTCGGTGTGCGAGAAGTCCGGCGAGGCGCCGGCCGTGGGCTGCGCCTGCTTCCAGGAGAAGACCGCTCGCACGGACTCCACCCCGGTGCGGGCCATGAGCGCCCACTGATCGTCCTGAACGCCGTCGTCGGCGTGCACCACGGAGCCGTCCCACATGACGCCGAAGAACCCGTGCGGCACTCGCCGCTTGGCGGCAGCGGCGGTCGGCGCCGCGGCGAGCAGCGCAGCGACCAGGGCCAGCAGAGCGAGCATCCCGCGGCTCATGCACATGAGGGACACCCGAGCCTAGTGAGGGTTGCGGCTCCGCAGGCCAGAGCCCTAGCCCAGTCCCCTTGCCGCAAGGCGAGTCCCCTTGCCGCAAGCAGCGAATCGTGATTCACTTCTTCGCTGGAGATGCCTTACCGTCCTACCCAGCGAACCGAGGCGCGCAAGGCCGCGACGAGGGAACGGATCGTCGCCGCCGCGCTCGACCAGGTGGCCGCGGGCGGCTACGCGTCGGCCTCAGTCCAGGCGGTCGCCGGCAGGGCCGGCCTCGCCGTCGGGACGCTCTACCGCCACTTCCCCTCGAAGGCGGAGCTGTTCGCCGAGGTCTTCCGTCGCGCCTCCCAGCGCGAGCTCGACGTCCTGATCGAGGTCTCGTCCGGGGACGGCTCCACCGCGGAGCGCGTGGCCCGAGCGGCCGAGGCGTTCTCGCGCCGCGCCCTGGCCGGTCCAGTGCTGGCCTACGCGCTCCTCGCCGAGCCGGTCGACCCGGCGGTCGAGTCCGAGCGCCTCCGCTTACGGCGCGGCTATCGCGACGCCTTCGCTCGCGTGCTCGAGGAGGGCGTCGCCGCCGGCGAGCTTCGGCCGCACGCCGTCCAGACGCTCGGCGCCGTGCTCGTGGGCGGGCTCGGCGAGGCGCTCGTCGGGCCGCTCTCCGCACACGACGGGCGACGCAGCCGCAACGAGGCCCTCGTGGCGAGCCTCGTCCAGTTCTGCCTGAATGCCTTGCCAACCGCCGAGGTCCAGGAGGCCATCGCATGACGACGACCACCCCGCGAGGAGCGCAGCCGGATCGCCGATCCGGCGAGCACCGCAGCACGTCATCGGATACCCACGCCGTCGAGAACCAGGCGCCGCCGCTGGTCCCATACAACGTCTTCGAGGCGGATACGACGCTGCGCGAGGCGGTGGAGCGCGAGGGCGGCGGCTGGGGCGTCGATCGCCTCCGCGACACCGGCGAGGTGGCCGGCTCTGTCGAGACGCTCGAGCACTCCGAGCGCTCCGAGCGCAACGAGCCGGTCCTGCGCAGCCACGACCGCTACGGCAACCGGATCGACGAGATCGACCTGGACCCCTCCTGGCACTGGCTGCTGCGCCAGGCGATCGAGCGCGAGATCCACTGCCTGCCGTGGCGCGATCCGCAGCCGGGCGGGCACGTGGTGCGTGGCGCGCTCATGTTCGTCTGGAGCCAGACCGACTCCGGCGTGATGTGCCCCGTCTCGATGACCTATTCGGTGATCCCCGCGCTGCGCGAGGAGCCGGCGCTCGCGGAGGAGTGGGAGCCGCGGCTGATGCGCCCCTCGTACGACGACGGCGCCCTGGCCGGCATGGCCATGACCGAGAAGCAGGGCGGCTCCGACGTCCGCGCCAACACCACCCGCGCCGAGCCCGTCGGGGACGGCGAGTACGAGATCACCGGCCACAAGTGGTTCTGCTCCTACCCGTCCTGCGACATGTTCCTGACGCTCGCCCAGGCGCCGGCCGGGCTGTCGTGCTTCCTGTTCGAGTCGAGCGACCCCGGCTTCCGCATCCAGCGGCTCAAGGAGAAGCTCGGCACGCGCTCGCTGCCCTCCTCCGAGGTCGAGTTCCAGGGCGTGCGCGGCCGGCTCGTCGGCGAGGAGGGCCGCGGCGTGGCGACGATCATCCGGATGGTCAACCACACCCGGCTCGACTGCCTGCTCGGCTCGGCGGCGGGCATGCGCTGGGGCATGGCCCAGGCCGTCAACCACGCCCGCCACCGCTCGGCGTTCGGCAAGCCGCTGGTCGACCAGCCGGCGATGCGCAACGTGCTGGCGGACCTGGCGGTCGAGTCGGAGGCGGCGACCACCACAGCGTTCCGCGTCGCCCGCGCCTACGACGAGGCCGACGGACCCTTCCGCCGCTTCGCGACGGCGGTCATGAAGTACTGGGTCTGCAAGCGCGCGCCGCAGCACGCCGTCGAGGCGCTCGAGTGCCTCGGCGGCAACGGCTTCGTCGAGGAGTCGGGGCTGCCGCGGCTCTACCGCGACTCGCCGCTCAACTCGATCTGGGAGGGCTCCGGCAACGTGGCGGCGCTCGACGTCCTGCGGGCGTTGTCGAAGGAGCCCGAGGGCCTGCCGGCCTTCCTCGAGGAGTGCGAGCAGGCCGCCGGCGCCGATGCCCGTCTCGACGCCCACCTCGACCGCGTCAAGGGCGCGATCGCGGAGCTGCCGTCGGAGGAGGACCCGCAATGGCTGGCGCGCCGGACCGTCGAGGGGCTCGGGATCGCCCTCCAGGGCAGCCTGCTCGTGCGCCACGCGCCGCCGGCCGTGGCGGACGCCTTCTGCGCCCGGATCGAGGACGGCGGCCGCGCCTTCGGCACCCTGCCGAAGGGCGTGGACGCCGAGGCGATCGTGGACCGGGCCCTGGCGGCCTGAGGCCCGAACGTCCCGGAATGCCCCGCTATGCGGGGTACTGAGGGACGTTCAGCGCCGCGTTAGGCTCGCGGACATGGCTAACCCGAACATACGCGAGCCCGACTTCGACGAGCCGCGCGAGCAGCCCGGCTTTCGCTGCGAGCGGGCCCGGCTGGGACGGCAGGCGGGCTGCGAGCGGCTCGGCCTCAGCCTCTTCGAGGTTCCGGCCGGCGAGGCCGCCTACCCCTACCACTGGCACCTGACCGAGGAAGAGCTCGTCGTCGTGGTCGAGGGCCGGCCGAGCCTGCGGACGGCGGAGGGCTGGCGCGAACTGGACGAGGGCGAGGTCATCTGCTTCCCCCGCGGCGAGGCCGGCGTGCACCAGATCGCGAACCGCACCGAGCAGGCGATCCGCTTCCTCGCCTTCAGTACGAGCGGGGAGCCCGACGTGGTGGTCCAGCCCGACTCCGGCAAGGTGGGCGCCTTCGAGCGCAGGCCCGACGGCGGCGGGATGCGGCTGTGGTTCCGGGAGGGCGACGCTGTCGGCTACTGGGAGGGCGAGCAGCCCCCTTCGTGACGCGTGGGCGCTTCACCCTGCTGGTGGTGGCCGCCGCCATCGTGGCAGTCGTGGCCGTCACCGGCCTGTCGATCGACTTCTCGGGCGCAGACCACAAGGACAAGTCGTCGAAGACGCCCACCGCCACCACTAACGAGCCGAAGAAGGCGGAGGAGCGGCGCCACGAGGTGTCCAAGGTCGGCGCCGACCCCGACGTCGTCCGCGGCAGCGAGGAGATCTCGCTCACGCGGCCGGCCAACCTGCGCCGCGCGCTCGACGTGCTCGAGCGCCGGCGGCTTAAGGCCGAGGGCGTCTTCGAGGACCTGCGCATCGCGCCCGGCCGGATCGACACCCAGGTCCGCACCTCGCATCAGATCATCGACCTCCAGGTGCGGACGGACCTCTCGATCCCCCTCGACCATGCGACCGACTTCCCGGGCGACGAGGGGGCCATCGCCCGCGGCATCGGCGCCCGCGACGTGGACGTGGACGCCCCGACCGAGATCCTGCGGAAGATCGACCGCCGCCGGGACGGCACGACGGCCGCCGCCGACCTCGACTACATGGTCGTCGACCGCGGGCTGATCGACCACAAGATCGAGTGGGCGGTCTTCCTCAAGCGGGGGCCGCAGCCGCGCTCCTGGCGCGCCGAGGGCCGGAGGCTCGCGCTGACGCCGATAGGGTGAGCCGGTGCCGTTGAACACGCTCACCTACGAGGTGGACGGGCGGGTGGCGCGGATCACGCTCGACCGCCCCGAGCGCGGCAACGGCATCACGCTCGAGATGCCGCGCGAGCTGGCCGACTGCGTCGAGCGGGCCAACCTCGACCCGAGCGTGCACGTGATCGCGCTGGCGGGCAACGGCAAGGGCTTCTGCGGCGGCTACGACCTCGTCGAGTCCGCCGAGGGGCGCGGCGAGCGTCCCGCCGAGAGCGACTCCCCGCTCGACGCGGGGACGATCGCGGCCAATCACGATCCGAGCGGCGTCTGGGACCCGGTCGTCGACTGGCAGATGATGAGCCGCAACGTCCGCGGCTTCATGAGCCTGTTCCACTCGGACAAGCCGGTCCTCTGCAAGGTGCACGGCTTCTGCGTGGCCGGCGGCACCGACATGGCGCTCTGCTCGGACCTGCTCGTGATCGCCGAGGACGCGAGGATCGGCTACCCGCCCGCCCGTGTCTGGGGCTCCCCCACCACTTCGCTGTGGGCGTTCCGGCTGGGCGAGCAGCGGGCCAAGCGGCTGCTCTTCACCGGCGACCTGATCGACGGCCGCCAGGCGGCCGAATGGGGCCTCGCGATCGAGGCGGTCCCGCCCGGCGAGCTCGACGAGCGCTTCGAGGCGCTCGTGCAGCGCGTGGCGCTGACGCCGGTCAACCAGCTCGTGATGATGAAGCTGCTCGTGAACCAGGGGCTGTATGCCCGCGGCCTTCACGCGACGCAGCTGCTCGGCACCTTCTTCGACGGGATCGCCCGCCACACGGAGGAGGGCTACGGCTTCCAGGCCAAGGCGGCGGCCGAGGGCTTCAAGGCCGCCGTGCGGCAGAGGGACGAGCCGTACGACGAGGCATGAGCTTCGCGGTCCCGGCCGGGAGCTACGACCGCTACATGGGGCGCTACTCGCGGAAGCTCGCGCCACGGTTCGCCGAATTCGCCGGGGTCCGGCCGGGGATGCGGGCACTCGACGTCGGTTGCGGCCCCGGCGCGCTCACGGAAAGCGACTACCGCCGAGCTGCGCGAGCTGTGGCTCGCCGCCGGAGTCGGCGACGTCACCACCGACGCGCTCGAGGTCGGCGAACGCTACGACGGCGTCGACGACTACTGGCAGCCGTTCACGGCGGGAGTCGGGCCGGGCGGGGCCTACTGCGTCGCACTGGAGCCCGAGCGGCGGGAGGCGCTGCGCGAGGAATGCCGCCGCCGGCTCGGCGATCCGTCGGGGCCCTTCGAGCTTCGGGCGCGGGCCTGGGCCGTGCGCGGTGTCGAGGATCCTTCCAGCCCCTAAAGGCGGCAAACAACCAGCAGGACGTGATAGCCATACGGGCGCGCGGCCGGCAGGCGTCGCCACACGAAGCGGTCGAGCGCCTGGAGATGCGGGTTGAAGCGGTGGCCGAGCGCCCGGCTGAGCGCCTCGAACAGATACAGGCTCGGGTAGGCGAGCTCGACGTCGCCGAAGGCCTCCAGCAGGCGCTCGACGTCGGCGCTGTCGAGCGGCCGCTCGTCGGAGGTCCCGACGGTCGCGAGCCCCGACAGCCGCCAGGCCGCGCGGCGCGCCAGGCGGAGCAGAGGGTTGCGGTCCTGGTTCTCGAAGAACGCTCCCCGCCCGCCGGGCCGGAGGAGTCG
>JBJMLJ010000437.1:0-3509 GCA_045805365.1 Thermoleophilaceae bacterium | reverse complement strand
CACGCGCAGGACGCGCTCCTCGAGGTCGCCGCGGCCGCCGTGCGGGTCGATCAGCTCGCCCCCGGCCAGGGAGCGCGCCATCGCGTTGACCGTGAAGTCGCGCCTGCCGAGGTCCTCCTCGACCGTCTCGCCCTGAAGCGGCGAGACGTCGTAGATCGTCCCGCGGTCGATCACCCGCCAGGCGCCGAAGGCCTCGGACAGCCGGAAGACGGGACCGCGCACCGCCGCCGCGATCTCCCGGGCCGGTGGCTCCGGATCGCCCACCACGGCCAGGTCGATGTCGCGCAGCGGCCGGCCGAGGAGCTCGTCGCGGACCGTTCCGCCCACGATCCACGCCGGGCGGTCTCCGAGGACCTGCTGAAGGTCGATCACCGCTCGTAGCTTCGCCGAACCCGCGAGGACAGCCCGCACGTGACCTCGTAGTTGATCGTGCCGAGCCGGCGCGCCACCTCCTCGCAGAGGATGCGCTCGCCCCGTTGCTCGCCGATGAGCACGGCCGGCTCGCCGGGCTGGACCTCCGAGTCCGCGCCCAGGTCGACGGTCACGTTGTCCATGCTCACCGTGCCCACGAGCGGCCGGCGACGGCCCTCGACGAGCACGTCGCAGGCGTTCGACAGTGCCCGGCGCCAGCCGTCCCCGTAGCCGATCGGCAGCGCGCCGACGAGCGTCGGCTCCGGCGCGCGCCAGGTGCGCCCGTAGCCGGCGCTGTCGCCCTGCTCGAAGGGCTTGACGGAGGCGACGTACGAGGCCAGCGACAGCGCCGGCTCGAGGCCGCGCTCGGCCGGGTCCTCGTGGAACGGGTCGAGGCCGTAGATCGCGATGCCGCAGCGGACCATGTCGAAGTGGGCCGCCGGCTCGCGGTAGGTGGCCGCGCTGTTGGCGGCGTGCACGCGGATGCCCGGGTACTCCTCGCGCATCTCGGTCGCGAACCCGGTGAAGCGCTCGAGCTGGGCGGGAAAGTGCTCGTCGCCGGGCTCGTCCGCCGTGGCGAAATGGCTCATCAGGCCGGCGAGGACGAGCCGCTCGTCATCGGCCACCGCGGCCGCCACCGCCCGCGCCTCGTCGGGATCGCCGGTGCCCAGGCGGCCCATGCCGGTGTCGATCTTCACGTGCACGCGCGGCAGCCGGGCGCCCGGCGGGGCGCGATCGGCGAGCGCCTCTACGAAGCCCTCCTTCCAGGCGACGACGTCCGCGTCCGCCTCGAGGGCGGTCCGGACATCGTCGGGCGTAAGCGCCCCCATCACCAGGATCGGCCCGGCCAGGCCGTGGCGGCGGAGGTCCTCCGCCTCGGCGGCCGTCGCGACGCCGAGCCAGCTCGCCCCGCCCGCCACTGCCGCGCGCGCCGCCCATGCCGCCCCGTGCCCGTAGCCGTCGGCCTTGACCACGGCACAGAGCTCCGCGTCGCCGATCAGCAGCGAGCGCAGGTGGGCGCAGTTGCGCTCGATCGCCCCGACGTCGACGCGCGCCAGCGCCCGCTCGACCGTCACTCGGAGGCGAGCGCTCCCAGCACGTCGATCCGCGTGACCACGCCCACGAGCTGGCCGTCGTCGACCACGGGCAGGCGGTTGTGGCCGGTCTGGTGGATGTGGCGGGCGGCCTCCTGCACGGACGTGTCGGGGCCGACCGTGTCGGGGTCCTTGGTCATCATGTCGCTCGCCGTCGAGGCGAACGCCTTCCTCAGCCGCCCCTCGAAGCGGCTAAGCGGCTCGAGGAAGACCGTCCCGCCGAAGAGGTTGATGTAGTGCGGCAGGTGCAGGTCGCCGTCGTTGTCGGGGAGCACGAGGTCGGCCTCGGTGACGATCCCGACGCAGCGGCCGTCGCCGTCCACCACCGGCACGCCCGGCAGCTCGTTGTCGCGCAGCGTGGAGACCACCTCCTCCACGCTCGTGTCCGGGCCTACCCTCTCCGGGTTCGAGTCCATGATGTCGCGCACGGCCTGGGCCATCGGCTGCGACCTTAGCGGGAGAGGCCGGCGGGAAGCCCGTCGATCACGTCGCCGGCCATAACGTGGTCGGCGCCGTAGCGCTCAGCGGCGGCTCGGCCCGCCCTCACGTGGGCGAAGGTCCCGAGCGCGGCCGCCTCGAGCGCGTCGAGCCCCTTCGCCAGGAGCGCCCCGATCAGCCCCGAGAGCACGTCGCCTGTGCCCGCCGTGGCCAGGGCGGGGGTGCCCCCGGCACTGATCGCCTCGGGACCGCCGCGAACGGCCACGATCGTGTCGTCGCCCTTGAGCAGCACCACGGCGCCGCTCAGCTCGGCGGCCTCGCGGACGTGCTCGAGACGGTGGGCCTTGACCTCGTCGGACTCGACTTCGAGTAGCCGGGCGAGCTCGCCCTCGTGGGGCGTCAGGACCGTGGGTTGCTCCCTGCCCGCCAGCGACTCGAGGACGCCCGCGTGGGCGTTCAGCCCGTCGGCGTCGATGAGCAGCGGCGCCTCGACGGCCCGCGCCACCTGGCGGGCGAACTCGAGCGCGGGCTCCGATCGGCCGAGACCCGGCCCGAGGACGACCGCGTTCGCCCGCTCCGCCATCTCCTCGACCGACTCGACTCCGGCCGGGGTATGCGCGCCGTCCTCGTCCGGGAGCCCGCGGCTCATCTGCTCCAGCAGCCGCAGGTCCACGGCCTGCTGGGCGGGGCCGGGCACCGCGACCTGCACGTAGCCGGCGCCGGCGCGCTGGGCGCTGCGGGCGGCCATGGTCGGCGCGCCGGTCAGCCCAGCCGAGCCGCCGACCACCACCACGACCCCCGAGGTGAACTTCGACCCCTCTCGCGGCCGGTGCGGAAACAGGCCGAGCACGCGCTCGGAGATCAGTCCCGCCCTCTCCCCGCTCGGTGCGCCGCGCGGGATGCCGATCTCCACGACCTCGACCTCGCCCGCATGCAGTGCGCCCGGCGCCACGTGCAAGCCGATCTTCGAGCCGTAGAAGGTCGCGGTGGCCGCCGCTCGCACCGCCTCGCCCTCGACCTCGCCGGTGCCGGCGTTGACGCCCGAGGGCACGTCGCAGGCGACCACCGGGGCGTCCTGCTCGTTGATCGCGGCGATCGCCCCCTTGATCGGCTCGCGCGGCTCGCCCTCGAAGCCGGTGCCCAGCAGGGCGTCGACGATCGCGCCGGACCCTTCGAGCCGGTCCGGCTCGAACGCCTGCGGCGGCTCGCCCGGAAGCCGCTCGAGGTTGGTCTTGGCGTCGCCCTTCAACCCGTCGAGGTCCGCCGCGGCCAGGACGTCCACCTCGCGGCCCTCCTGCCGCAGCAGCCGGGCGACGACGAGCCCGTCGCCGCCGTTGTTGCCCTTGCCCACGACCACCCGGACCGGCCCGGAGCCCGCGGCCGCCGCGGTGACCCGCGCGAGCCCCGAGCCCGCCCGCTCCATGAGATCCAGGGAGGGAACGCCCTGCTCCTCGATAGCCCAGGCGTCCGCGGCGCGCATCTCGGCCGCCTCGAAGAGCGGATCGACCCAGTCCGGCAACATGCTGGGATCTTCCCCGGTTTGGGGCCTAGCTCGTCAGCGCCACT
>JBJMLJ010000436.1:0-6910 GCA_045805365.1 Thermoleophilaceae bacterium | reverse complement strand
CGGCGGCCCGGTCGAGCCCGTAGCCGCCCTCCTCGCCGACGAGGTCGCGTGGCACGTCCCGGGCGCGAGCCCGATCGCCGGCGATCATCGCGGCCGTGGCGCGGTGCTCCGCTACTTCGAGCAGCGGAGCGCGCTCGCAGAGAACACGCTGCGGATCGAGGTCCGCGAGTCGTTCCCGGACGAGGACGCCGCCATCGAGCTCGCCGACGGGCGGGCGCGCCTCGGCGGGGCGGACACGGAGTGGCGCACGGTCGGGGTCTACCGCGTTCGAGACGGGCGGATCGCCGAAGCGTGGCTGGTCCCCGTCGACCTCGAAGCCTTCGATCGGGCTTGGTGCCGGACCCGTCGCCCGGCGTACGTTCATTCGATTCGGATCCGCGCACAGGAATGCAACGACGGCGCCGTCCTCGGCCACCCTCGACTGCTCGAGCACCTCGAGGCCGCCTTCATCGAGGCCTGGCGGGCTCATTGCGGTCCGCTGACCGACTCGCTGGGGAGCGAACGCAGGCTGACCGTGGCCTCCGCAGCGATCGAGTGTCGGGCGCCGGTGCGCTTCGACCAGGTGCTGCGGATCGAGGTCGCGTTCGACCGCAGGGGGCGCAGCTCGCTGGTGGTGCACCATCGGGCGACGGTGGACGAGGCGCTCGTGGCCGATGGCCGCGTCGTCTACGTCTGCGTCGACGCGGAGACGGGCCGTCCCCGCGAGCTCGGCTAACCCGAGCCGGCGGTACGCCAGTCGCCGCCGCTGTGCGCCTTGGGCTTGGGAAGCGAGTTCGCGATCAGCGCGACCAGAAGGCCGTAGGCGAGGAGCGCCAGCAGCGCCGGCACGCCGCGCTTGACCCAGATGTCGTGGCTCGACTTGACGGCCGGCGTAAACGGCGCGAGGAGCACGTCGTTCGCGTCGTCGATCATCTCGCGGACCTTGGTGTGCTGCCTCGCCCGCTTGGCCTCGGTCGTGGCGCCCCCGGTCGGATCGTTCATGTCGTTGGCGACCTTCTGCTGCTGGTGCTGGGATCCGGCGCGCATCTCGTCCGCCGCGAAGCCGGCGAATCCGAGCACGACAAGGACGCAGGCGGCTATCACCGCGTAGTGAATGAGCTTGACCATCTGCCTTACTATCGGCAGCCGCCGTGTCTTTCCTGATCGATCCGCCCTGGCTCTACGCAAACGGGCAGGCGTACGCGCGCTTCGCGCCGCAGGCGGAAAGGCGGGCTCCGGCCCGGGCGCTCGCCACCGCGACAGTCGGGACCTTCTGGCTCGTGAGCGTCTCGATGTACCTCAACCTGCCCTGGACGGAGCCGCTCGCCCGGGCCTGTCGTGCCGCGGACGGCCGCGACTGGATGCTCAACTCGGGCGTATTTCGCTTCGACCCCAAGGCGGCCGGCCCGGCCACGCACGTCCTCGCGGCCCTCGTCTTCCTGACCTATCCGCTCTGGCTGGTGCTCGGCTACCGGCGCGGCCTGCGGGTCCGCGAAGCCCAGGGTTGAGCGCGCGCGAGCGACTGGTCGCCGCGCTGCGCGAGCACGCGCTCGTGATCGGCGAGGTCACTCTCACGAGCGGGCGAAAGGCGCAGTACTACGTCGACGCGAAGCGCGCGATCCTGCGCCGCGAAGGGTTCCAGGCGCTCGGCGAGCTGGTCGCCGAGGAGGCGCAGTCCACGCGGGCGACGGCCGTCGGCGGGCTGACCATGGGTGCCGACCCGGTCGCCTGCGCCGCACTCGCCGCGGGGGCGGACGTCAAGGCCTTCTTCGTGCGGAAGGAGCGCAAGGAGCACGGGCTCCAGCGCTGGATCGAGGGGCCGGAGCTCGAGCCCGGGGAGCGCTGCCTGGTCGTGGAGGACGTGGTGACCACGGGCGGGTCGACGGTCGCGGCGATCGAGCGAGTGACCGAGGAGGGGCTCGAGGTCGCGGGCGTGGTCTCCGTGCTTGACCGGCTGGCGGGCGGTGAGGAGGCGATCCGGGCGGCGGCCGAAGGCGCGCCCTACAAGGCGCTGACGACGATCGACGACGTCTACCCGGACCGGCCTGATCGCTAGCCGCGCTTGAGCAGGCGCCCCACGGCGCCCATCAGCTCGTCGGTGCGCTCCTCGCGGCGGCCCTCGCCCTCCTCACCCATCACGCAGTGGTGGGCGTGGTCGTCGAGCAGCCCGAGCGCGACCTTGTCGAGCGCCGCCTGCGCCGCGCTGATCTGCGTCAGCACGTCGATGCAGTAGCGGTCCTCCTCGACCATCCGCTCGACGCCGCGCACCTGGCCCTCGATCCGCCGTAGCCGCTTGAGCAACTGGTCCTTCGTGGTGCTGTAGCCTCGTGTCTCCATATACCCCCCCATGGTATAGCGTGTAGTAGCGACATGACTGACGTCATCTCGACGATCGGCGACGGCCTCTGGAATGCCTTCCTCATGGCGTGGGAGGTCTGGTGGGCGCTCGTCCTCGGCTTTGCGATCTCCGCGATCGTGCAGGCCTGGGTCCCGCGCGAGCGGATCGAGGCGGCGCTGTCGGGCGGCGGGGCCCGGCCGCTGGCAAAGGCGACCGGCCTCGGCGCGGCCTCGTCGTCCTGCTCCTACGCGGCGATCGCGATCGCCAAGTCGCTCTTCCAGAAGGGCGCCTCGGCGGCGTCGGCGCTGGCCTTCCAGTTCGCCTCGACCAACCTCGTCTGGGAGCTCGGGCTGGTCCTCTGGGTCCTGATCGGCTGGCAGTTCACGCTCGCCGAGTACGTCGGCGGGGTCGTGCTGATCGTGCTGATGGCCCTGCTGCTGCGGCTGTTCGTCTCGCCCCGGCTGGAGGAGAGCGCGCGGGAGCACGCACAGCACGCCCAGGTGACGCACCAGCACCGCGCGGTGGGCACCGAGCTGCCGCTGCGCGAGCGACTGACCTCGGCATCAGCCTGGTCGGACGTCGCCCACAACTTCCGCGGCGACTGGCAGATGCTGTGGAAGGAGATCACGACCGGCTTCCTGCTCGCCGGCTTCATCGGGCTGCTCGGCAACGGGTTCTGGAACGGCCTTTTCCTGGAGGACGCCCCGTCCGGGGTGAAGACGCTCGAGAACGTGCTCGTGGGGCCGCTGATCGCCGTCCTCAGCTTCGTCTGCTCGGTCGGGAACGTCCCACTGGCGGCCGTGCTGTGGACCGGCGGGATCTCCTTCGCCGGCGTCATCGCCTTCATCTTCGCCGACCTGATCGTGCTCCCGATCGTGCTCGCCTATCGCAAGTACTACGGCATCGAGTTCGCGCTGCGGATCACCGCGCTGATGTTCGTGACGATCGTGCTGGCGGCGCTCGCGGTCGACCTGCTCTTCTCGGGCGCCGGCCTGATCCCGAGCCACCGCCCGAGCACCGACGACATCTTCGGCTCGGTCCAGCTCGACTACAAGCTCGCGTTGAACTTGCTCGGCCTGGCGATCTTCGCGGCGCTAATCGGCCTCACGATCCGCCGCGGCGCGACCGACCCGGTCTGCGGCATGAGCGTCGACCGCGCCAAGGCCGTCACCGCCGAGCACGGCGGCGAGACGCACTACTTCTGCTCGGACCACTGCCGCGAGGCGTTTACTTCGCCCGCGGCCGCTGCGCCCGAAACGAGCGCAGGATCCGTCTGAGCTTCGGCTCGTAGAAGCTCTCCGGGAGCTTGGGGTTGAAGAACGCCACCAGGGCGTAGGTCACCTCGCCGTGCCGCTGGAACGTCGCCACCGTTATCCCCTGGAGCCGCTTGCTCGTCTTCAGGGTCCCGGTGCCGTCCACCCGGGCCGAGCGGTAGGGGGAGCCCCGCACCCGTCGCGCGCGCGGAAGCACCGACCCCTCGAAGTCGGGCAGGGCGTCGAGCGTGCGGCGCGCGTAGTCGGACGCCGACAGCTCGCGGCCCTGCTCGCCGCGGTCGGCGGCCACCGTGATGACCAGCAGGCGATCCTTCGAGCGGATGACGCTGGCGGTGCCCTTGACGCGCGCGGTCCAGCTCTTCGGCAGGGAGAGCGTGAAGCCGGCCTCGCGATTGCTCAGGGTCCTCCAGCCGTGCGGCGGCTTGGCCGCCGGGTCCGACGGCTCCTTCGCGACCTTCGAGTCCGATCCCCCGCCACAACCGGCCGCGACGAGCAGCACCGCCAGCAGCGGCAGTGTCCGGGGCAGGGCCCTCAGGCCTCCGCGATGGCGACGAGCGCTTCCTCCCGGGAGCCGTGGCAGCCGAGCGCCTCGAGGAGCTGGGTGACCTCCAGGATGCGGTGAACGTGTCCGGGCGGGCAGACGACCGCGAAGCCGCGTCCGCGTCGCGTCAGCCGCCGCTTGGCGTTCAGGAGGACGCTAAGCCCGGTCGAGTCGATGAAGTTCAGGGCGCTCAGGTCGATCACGAGCGGGCCGACACCACGCGTCGCGACCTCGGCGAGGCGCTCGCGGAGGGCGGGCGCCGAGGCGACATCGAGCTCGCCGACGAGCTCGAGGGCCTGAGCTCCGTCCTCGCGGCCTTCCTTGACATCGAGGATGTTCGCAGTGAAGCGCACGGTTAGCGGATAGTCGGAGCATAAGCGCCCCGGGGGGTCGGGATGCAATGCTTCCCGGCCGGGAGGCGTGCAAACAACGCGACGCATTGCTGGATTTGTGCTGGCGACGGGGGTCCTGATGGCCGCCTCGACGCCTGCCTCGGCGAGGTTGCCCGAGGTCCGTTCCGGCCACCGGCCCGGCCCGGACGTGCTTTACAGGGGCCCGGCCCGCGCGCCTCAGCTCGAGAACGCCTCGCCGTGGACCGCGCAGCCGATCCTGGTCTCCGGGGCGGCTGCCTACAGCTCGGGCGAGTACCTCTACCAGGACCACCTCTACGACGACCACGGCGCCGCCGGCACGCCAGACCCGACCGATCCCTTCAACGCGGCCGTCTTCGCGTTCTCGCCGAAGAAGGGCACGGTCACCTATCCGACCGACCCGGTCTTCGCGAACAACGCGGCCGACCTCGTGGAGCTGCGGGTCAAGCCGCTGGCGGACTCGACCGCGTTCCGAGTGACCCTCAACACCCTGAAGGACCCGGCTCGCACCGCCTTCACGATCGCGCTCGGCTCGTCGTCGACGACGCGCACATGGCCACACGGCGCGGGAGTGCGCTCGCCGGCGGCCCTGTTCCTGACGGTTCACGGGACGACGGCCGAGCTGCGCGACGCGGGCACCAATGCGGTCAAGGCGCCGGCGCCCACGGCCACGGTCGACCTGCGCCGTCGCCAGTTCGACGTCCGCGTCCCGCATGCCGCCTGGAACCCGGGCACCGGCGTGGTCCGGATGGCGGCTGGAGTCGGACTGTGGAACGCAGCTGCGGGGAGCTACCTCGCGCCCCAGGTCGGTCCGGCCTCGAGCACGCGACCAGGCGGCGGCGCCGCGTCCGGCGCGGCGCTCTTCAACCTCGCCTTCCGCTTCGACGAGCCTCTGCCCAAGATCAACTCGCCCGGCGTGGCCAACACGATCGCCGAGGGCAGCGTGGGTGAGGCCAAGGACGCCACCTGGTGGCGCGAGCGGGCGCAGGCCGAGGCGCTGGCGTCGGGCGACGTGAGCCACTTCTTCGCCAATGTCGACTTCGCCAAGCTGGCGGCGCGGACGGACGACGACTCGCGCGTGCCGAAGAGTGGCCCGATGGACCGCATCCTCGCGAGCCACTTCTCGCTCGGCGACGGCGTCGACTACTCGGTGAGGTGCTTCCCGTCGGCGCCGGCGGGTGGCTGCAAGGGCACGACCCGCGGCCAGCTACAGCCGTACTCGCTGTACGTGCCCCACAAGGCGCCGCCCAGGGGTGGCTGGGGCATCACGCTGCTCATGCACGGCCTGTCCGCGAACCACAACGAGTTCCTCGACAGCCATCACGCCGCCGAGTTCGGCGAGCGCGGCGCGGGCACCGTGGCCGTCGCCCCCTACGGCCGCGGCCCCGACGGCTTCTACACGGGCTACGCCGAGGCGGACGTGTTCGAGGTCTGGTCCGACGTGGCCCGCCACTATCCGGTCGACTCGAACTGGGCGGCGCCGAGCGGGTACTCGATGGGCGGCATCGGCACCTTCCGGCTGGCCGCCCGCTGGCCCGACCTCTTCGGCCGCGCCTTCCCGGTCGTCGGCTACGCCTCCGACTCGAGGGACCAGCTGGCCTCGCTGCGCAACCTGCCGATCATGTTCTGGAACGCGGGCCAGGACGAGCTCGTCGGGCTGGAACTGAGCGAGCCCAGCCGGATGGCGGTGCAGCAGGCGGGCCTGCGGTACGAGCAGTGGCTGTTCAACCCGGCGGGTCACGTCACGCTCGGCAACAACGACGAGTACGGGCCGGCCGCGAGCTTCCTCGGCCGGCACAGGGCGCCGCAGTCGCCGGCCCACGACACCTACGTCTTAGATCCGAGCGAGGACGATCGGGCGGCCGGCCTCGTGGCCGACCACGCCTACTGGCTGTCCGGCCTGCGGACCCGCGGCTCCGGAACCGGAACGATCGACGCCCTCTCGCACGCCTTCGGCGTGGGCGATCCACCCGTCCAACCGCAGCCGCCGGGCGGCGGGACGCTCAACGGCGGCTCCCACGGCCCGCTCCCCTACGTTCGCCGCTCGCAGACTTGGGGCCGCTCCCCCCGCATCCGCAAGGCCGACCGCCTCGACCTGCACGTCAAGAACATCTCGTCGGCGACACTGGACCTGCGCCGGGCGCACCTCGACTGCGCGGTCGACGTGCACCTCACGAGCGACGGGCCGTTCCGCCTTCGCCTGCGTGGCTGCGCGCGTACCCTGGTCGCGGGCTGCCTGTCCCCGCGCGTGTCGATCGGCCGGCGCAACGTCGGCCGCATCCGCCTCCGCCGCACCCGGCGCCGGCTCGGCCGGCTGCGGGTCCAGCCGCGCCGCCGGACCCGGCGCACCTTCCGCTACTGCGTCAGGCGCTCGCGCGGGCGCGTGGTGGCGGTCTTCTCGAGCCGG
>JBJMLJ010000435.1:0-1884 GCA_045805365.1 Thermoleophilaceae bacterium | reverse complement strand
GTGGTGCGCAACGACGAAACGGGGGCGGACGACCTGCTCGGGCGCGGCTACGAGCGCGTCGTCGTGTCGCCCGGGCCGTGCACCCCGGCCGAGGCCGGGATCTCGAGCGCGGCAATCGCGAGCTTCGCCGCCCAGGGCACGCCGGTTCTCGGCGTCTGCCTCGGCCATCAGGCGCTGGCCGTGGCCTTCGGTGGACAGGTCGTGCGCGGCGAGCCCGTGCACGGCAAGACGGCGGAGGTCGAGCACGACGGAAGGACGATCTTCGCCGGGCTCGATTCCCCGCTCGTGGCCGGCCGCTACCACTCGCTGGTCGTCGACCCGGCCCTGCCCGACGAGCTCGAGGTCTCGGCGCGCTCCGGCGGGACCGTCATGGGCCTGCGGCACAGGGAGCTGCCGGCCGAGGGTGTGCAGTTCCACCCCGAGTCGGTGCTCACCGACCATGGCAAGAAGCTCCTGAGGAACTTCCTCGATGCCTAACCCGATCCTCACCGAGGCGATCGACCGACTGGCGGCAGGCGAGGACCTGTCCGCCGACGAGGCCTCCCGGGTTCTCCACGAGGTCATGGCCGGCAACGCCTCGGAGCCCGAGACCGCCGGGTTCCTGATCGGGTTGCGGACCAAGGGGGAGACCGTGGCCGAGATCGCCGGCCTGGCGCGAACCATGCGCGACCTGGCCGCGAAGGTCGATGTGGCGGGCGAGGTGGTCGACACGGCCGGGACGGGCGGCGGCCGGCCCACCTTCAACGTCTCGACGACGGCGGCCTTCGTCGCCGCCGGCGCCGGCTGCAAGGTCGCGAAGCACGGCAACCGCTCGGCGACCAGCCAGTGCGGCTCGGCGGACGTGCTCGAGGCCCTTGGCGCCAACATCGAGCTGGAGCCGGGAGAGGTGGCGGCCTGCATCGAGGAAGTCGGCTTCGGCTTCATGTTCGCCCCACGTCACCACCAGGCGATGCGCTACGTGGTGCCGGTCCGCAAGGAGCTCGGCGTACGGACGATCTTCAACTTCCTGGGGCCGCTCACCAATCCCGCGGGGGCGCGGCGCCAGGTGATCGGCGTCTCCGACCGCCGCTATATCGAGACGATCGCGGCCGCCCTCGGCGAGTTGGACACCGAGACGGCCTTGGTAGTGTCGAGCGCGGATGGCCTCGACGAGTTCAGCGTCTCCGAGGCGACCCACGTCGTGGAGCTGAGGGGCGGGGAGCTGAGGAGCTTCGAGGTGACCCCCGAGGAGGTGGGACTCGAGCGCGCGCCCGACGGCGCGGTCGGCGCCGGCACGCCGCGCCAGAACGCCGACGTCGTGCGTCGCGTGCTCTCCGGCGAGCCCGGAACCGAGCGTGCCCTGACCCTGCTCAACGCCGGCGCGGCGATCTACGTCGGCGGCGGAGCGGACACCCTCGAAGCCGGTGTGCGCAGGGCGGAGGAGTCGGTCGACAGCGGCGCGGGGCGCGAGGTGATGGAGCGCTACGTGGAGCGCAGCCGGGGGCTCGCGTGAGCACGAGGCTCGAGTCGCTCGTCCTCTCGACTCGCGAGGCGCTCGAGCGGCGCAAGCGCGAGCGGCCGCTGTCCGAGCTCGAGGGCCAGGCCGACGTCGGCGCGGAAGGGCGGCCGTTCGCCGAGGCGCTCGCGCGACCCGGCACCTCGCTGATAGCGGAGCACAAACGCCGCTCGCCCTCCGCGGGCACGATCCGCGAGGGCAGCAGCTGCACCGAGCTCGTCCGCGCCTATGAGCGGGGCGGGGCGGCGGCCGTCTCGGTGCTGACCGAGGAGGAGCACTTCGGCGGCACGCTGGCCGACCTCCGCGACGCCCGCTCCGTCACGGACCTGCCGCTGCTGCGCAAGGACTTCACGATCGACCCCTACCAGCTCTACGAGGCCAAGGCCGTC
>JBJMLJ010000434.1:0-2682 GCA_045805365.1 Thermoleophilaceae bacterium | reverse complement strand
GAGGTCCTAGGTCGTCCGAATGATCATCACGCTGCACGGAGCGTGATGCGAGACCTTGTTCGGCACGCTGCCGAGCAGGAACCTCTTGGCGCCGGTCATTCCCTTGTTGCCGACCACGATCAGTCCGGCCTGCTGCTCCTCGGCCACGTCGAGGATCGCGTCGGCGGGGTCGCCCTCGCGGGCGTGGGTGTCTACCTCGACGCCCGCCTGCTCGAGGTCCTTGCCCGCAGCGTCGAGGGTGTTGGTCACGTCCTCGCGCGGGTTGACCATCCACTGCATGTCCTCGGGAATCTGCTGGCGCTCGTCCCGGAGCCGGCCCTCTGGCACGGGCTCATAGGCGCTCACGAGATGGACCTTGGCGTCGACCCGCTTTGCCAGCTCGGTCGCCTGGCGCACCGCCTCCTTCGCGGTGTCCGAACCATCGGTGCCTACGACGATCGAACCGAACAAGCGCGCCTCCTACGTCGGCGTTGCCGCAATTAACGCCGGAGAGCATATCCCCCGCCTAAAAACACTGGCGGGCAAGCCATTCAGCGTCTAGGGTTAGCCCTGACGCGATGACCAGACCTGTTCGGTGTCTGGCGGTCGACGATCACCCGACTGTTCGCCAGGGGCTCGCACTCCTTTTCGGGTCAAGCCCCGAACTAGAACTGTTGGGGACCGTCGAGAATGGCGAGGATGCGTTGGCCGCCGTGAAGCGCCTCAAGCCCGAGGTGGTGGTGATGGATGTCCGGCTTCCGGGCATCGACGGCATCTCCGCGGTGAAGCGCATCCAGCAGGCGGCGCCGAGCGTGCACACCGTCGTCTTCTCGGCGTACGGCGACAAGCGGCTCCTCTCGGACGCCATCGCCGCCGGCGCGCGCGGCTACGTGATGAAGGGGTCGCCGCCGGAGGACCTGCTGCGCGCGATCCGGACGGTCAATGACGGCAAGGCGTTCGTCGATCCCTCGCTCTCGCCGACGCTCCTCATGACCCAGGGCGCGGCCGACGCCCCTCTGTCGGAGCGCGAGCGGGAGATCCTCCAGCTGCTCGCCGAGGGCTACCACACCGAGGAGGTGGCCCGGAGGATCGGGCTCAGCGCCGAGACCGTCAAGTCCGACACCAAGCGGGCGATCATGAAGCTCGAGGCCGATACCCGCGTTCACGCCGTGGCGATCGCGCTGCGCCAGGCCATCATCGAGTAGACGGCTCCTCATCCCGTCAGACTTCAGCGGGTGCAGCTCCCCCGCTTCTGGATCTGGATGCAGATCCTGATCGTGATCTGCTGCGTCGCCGCCTTCGTGATCGCGCTGATCAAGCTCTAGCGGGATCGCGCTCGGTCGTCTCGAGGGTCTCGCCGCAGTGGCGGCAGTAGCGGTCGGCCGGCGTGGCCGGCTCGCCGCAGTTGGGACACGGGAACGTCGCGCCCTCGTCGAGCAGCCCGGGTGGGACGTCGACGGCCGCGGCCGGCCAGGGCTCGAGCCGCAGGTGCTCGCGCAGGTAAATGATCGTCTCGCGCAGCATCGCGGCGACCGGGAGCGCCACCAGCGCGCCGATGATCCCGTAGAGCTCGCCGCCGAACAGCAGGGCGAAGATCACGATCAGCGGGTTGATCCGGAGCGCGCGGCCGAAGACGTTGGGAGCCACCAGATGCCCCTCGAGCTGCTGGAGGGCGACGAAGACCAGCGCCACCCAGAGCCCGGTCAGTGGATCCTGGAACAGCGCCACGAGGACCGGCGGCGCCGCGCCCAGGAGCGGGCCGATGAACGGCACCAGCTCCATGAGCCCGTAGAACACCCCGAAGAAGACCGCATAGGTCCGCCCGGCGTCGAAGATCCCGAGCAGACCGAGGATCCAGAGGACGATCGCGGCGCTCGTCCCCATGATCAGCGAGAAGAGCAGCTGGCCCCGGACGTAGCCGGCCACGGCCCGCTCTACCCGAGTCGGATAGTCGTCGTCGGGCGTCCCGTCGCTGGGAGGCATCACCCTTCTGACGCTGTCCCCGATCTGTCGCGTGTAGGCCAGCATGTACACCGAGATCACGATCACCAGGACCAGAGCGAGGAAGCCGGTGATCACCTTGGTGACCAGGTCGCCCGTGAAGCTGAGGATGTCGCCCGAGCGCTGGACCACGTCCTTCTCGAGCTGGTTGAGCGCGCTGTGCCCGCCCGACTTGATCTGCACGTGCACGCCGCGCCGGTCCAGCCAGCCCTGGAGGTCGTCGAGGCTGTGATTGGCGCTGTCGACATAGCTCGGGACGTTGTCCCGGAAGTTCCGAATCTGCTTGTCGACCGGGTCCGCCAGCAGGATGCCGCCGACCACGAGCGCGCCGAGGAAGCCGAGGTAGACGACGGCTATCGCGAGCCCGCGGGGCAGGTAGGCGCGCTCGATCCAGCGAACGAGCGGGTTCAGGACCAGCGCCACCACCCCGGCGACGATGAAGACCAGCAGCACCGGGCCCGCGGCGCGGGCCGCGGCCCAGAGGATCAACAGCAGGAGCGGCAGCGAGACGAGCTGGATCCAGCGCGGCACGACCACGGTCGGCTTCGCGACCTGCTCGTCCCTCGCCTCTGTACGGGGTTCGTCGTCGGGCATGAGCCCCACGACTAAGTTACTCCGAGGGCAGGCGCACCCCTGCGCGCCGCCCTCGGGCGACCCTCAGGTCCGGCGCTCGCGCTCGGCGACCTCGGCCGCCTTGTCCTC
>JBJMLJ010000433.1:0-4830 GCA_045805365.1 Thermoleophilaceae bacterium | reverse complement strand
GGCCACTTCGACAACGAGATCGACATGGCCGGGCTGGCCGCGATCCCCGGCGTCGAGCGGATCAACATCAAGCCTCAGGTCGACGAGTGGCGCTTCGCCGACGGTCACATCGTGCTCGTGCTGTCCGAGGGCCGGCTGCTGAACCTCGGCAACGCCACCGGTCACCCCAGCTTCGTGATGTCGAACTCGTTCACGAACCAGACGATCGCCCAAGTCGAGCTGTTCACGAAGAACGACGAGTACGAGAAGCAGGTCTACGTCCTCCCGAAGCACCTGGACGAGAAGGTGGCCAGGCTTCACCTCGACGCCCTCGGCGCGAGGCTCACGGAGCTCACGGAGGCGCAGGCGGCGTACATCGGCGTTCCGGTGGAAGGGCCGTACAAGTCTGAGCACTACCGGTACTAGCAAGCCGAAGCCGGACATAGCCGACCCCGGCCTGGCGGCCGCCGGCCGGGCCCGCGTCGCCTGGGCCGAGTCCCAGATGCCGGTGCTCGGGTCCATCCGCGAGCGGTTCGAGCGGGAGCGGCCGCTGGAGGGCGTGCGGGTGGCCGCCTGCCTCCAGGTGACCGCCGAGACGGCCGGCGTCATGCGGACCCTCGTGGCCGGCGGCGCCGAGGTGGCCCTGTGCGCCGCCAACCCGTTGACGACGCAGGACGAGGTCGCCGCGGCGCTCGTCGAGGACGACGGCGTGCCGGTGCTCGCCCGGCGGGGGGAGGACGTCGAGACCTACGCCGGCCACGTCGACGCGCTGGCGGCCTGGGGGCCGGGGCTGACCCTCGACGACGGCGCCGATCTCCTCGTCCAGATCCACGACCGCGGCGGCGACCAGCTCGAGGCGGTCATCGGCGGGGTCGAGGAGACGACCACCGGGCTGTTGCGGCTTCGCCGGCTCGAGGCGGAGGGGCGCCTGGCCTGCCCGGTGATGGCGGTGAACGAGTCGCGCACGGAGCGGACGTTCAACGACCGCTACGGCACCGGCCAGTCGGCGCTCGACGGCATCCTGCGCGCGACCAACCTTCTGCTGGCCGGGCGGACGCTGGTGCTCTTCGGCTATGGCGTGACGGGCAAGGGGATCGCCCAGCGCGCGCGCGGCGCGGGGGCTGGGGTGATCGTGTGCGAGGTCGACCCGCTGCGGGCGCTCGAGGCGCGGATGGACGGCTTCGAGGTCCTCCCCTCGCTGGAGGCGGCCGCGCGCGGCGACCTGTTCGTGACGGTGACCGGCTCGCGAAACGTGATCCGGCGGGAGCACTTCGAGCGGATGAAGGACGGCGTCGTGCTCGCCAACGCCGGCCACTTCGACGTCGAGATCGACCTCGACGGCCTCCGCGAGGTCGCGGCCGGGCCGGCGCGCGACGTCCTGCCCCTGATCGAGCAGTACGACGTCGACGGACGCCGGCTCAACCTGCTCGCCCACGGCCGGGTCGTCAACCTGGCGGCGGGGGAGGGGCACCCGCCCGCGGCGATGGACATGAGCTTCGCCAACCTGGCGCTCGCCGTCGAGCACCTGCTCCGCCAGCGCGACGAGCTCGGCCCCGGCGTCCTGGCCGTGCCCAAGGAGATCGACGAGGAGATAGCGAGGCTCAAGCTCGGCTCGCTCGGGGTCGAGATCGACTCGCTGACGCAGGAACAGGAGGATTACCTCTCCTCCTGGGGTGGCTTGTAGGCTGGCCGCAGCCCCCCGTTCCCGAAGACTGAGGTAGGACTCGCATGACAGAGGTGTTGAGGTCCGGCGATGACGGCTGGGATTCCGCACGCACTCCCTGGAACCTGGCCTTCGACCAGCAGCCCGCGATGGTCGCGCTGCCGAAGAACGTCGACGAGGTCGCCGAAGTGGTGCGCACCGCCAAGGACGCCGGCCTCCGCCTGGCGGTTCAGGCCGCCGGGCACGCCGCAGGTGCGCTCGGGCCGGTCGGCGACGACACGCTGCTCATGAAGACGCTTCACATGACGGGCGCCGAGGTCGACACCGCGGGCCGCAGGGCGCGGGTGTCAGCCGCCGCCAAGTGGCACGACGTGGCCCCGCAGGCGGCGGCCGAGGGGCTGGCGCCCCTCCTCGGCTCGTCGGCCGAGGTCGGCATCGTCGGCTTCACCCTCGGCGGCGGGCTCGGCTGGCTGGGGCGCAAGTTCGGGCTGGCCTGCAACAGCGTCCTCTCCGCAGAGGTCGTGACGGCCGACGGGGAGCTCGTGCGGGCCGACCGCGACAGCGAGCCTGACCTGTTCTGGGCGCTGCGCGGCGGTGGCGGCAGCTTCGGCGTGGTCACGGCGCTCGAGTTCGAGCTCTTCCCCGTACCCGAGCTCTACACCGGCGGGATGCTGTGGCCCTGGGAGCGCGCGAGCGAGATCCTGCACGCCTGGCGCGAGTGGATCGCCGGGCAGCCGGACGAGGTCAGCGGCTGCGGCCGGATCATCCAGCTGCCGCCCATCCCCGAGATCCCCGAGCCCTTCCGCGGCCGAAATCTCGTGGGCGTGGAGGTCGCCTTCCTCGGCGACGAGGAGTCGGGCGCCGAGCTGGTCAAGCCGCTGCGCGAGCTGGGCCCGGAGTTCGACCTCTGCCAGAAGATGCCGCCGGACGCCCTCGGCTACATCCACATGGACCCCGAGGACCCCGTCCCGGCCCTGAGCGGCCACCAGATGCTGAACGAGCTCCCGGCCGAGGCCGTCGACGCGTTCGTCGAGGCCGCCGGGCCGGACTCCGGCTCGCCCCTGCTCTCGGTCGAGATCCGCCAGCTCGGCGGCGCGCTGGCCAGGCAGGAGCCCGATGCCGGGGCGCTCGCGAGCCTCGGCCACGACTTCGCGATGTTCGCCGTCGGCATGGTGATGAGCCCGGAGATGGGGCAGGCGGTCGCGAACCAGTGCGAGGTCGTGACGCGCGCGTTCGCGCCCTGGGACGCGGGGGTGAAGTACACCAACTTCACCGACGCTCCGACCGACCCGCGGATGTGCTTCCCGCCGGAGACCTTTGAGCGGCTGCAGCAGGTGAAGCTCAAGTACGACCCGGACGACCTCTTCCGGGCGAACCACCCGATTCCCTGCGCCGCGGCGGCCGTCTAGGTCACCTCAAGGGAGTAGTCCACCCACTCCTCCCGCCGGGCGCCGACGCGCTCGTAGACCCTCTGCGCGCGGACGTTGTCCTTGGCCGTCTGCCATGACAGCCAGCGGGCCCCGAGCTCCCGGCAGCGCTCGCGGCACGCCGAGATCAGCGCCTCCGCCACGCCGCCGCCCCGGGCGTCGGAGGCCACGTAGAGGTCGTTCATGATCCCGATGCGCGCGGCGCTCAGCGTCGACCAGGTCCAGAAGATCGTCGCGAAGCCGACGGCTCTCCCGCCCGGCACGCGGGCGATCAGCTGCACGCCCTCGTGGTCGGGGTTCTCGAGCAGGGCCCGGCACATGGTCAGCAGCGGCCTGTCCGGGGGCGCGACCGCGTAGAAGTCGCAGTAGGCCCGGACGAGGGGGAGCAGCTCCTCCAGGTCCTCCTCGCGGACGGCGTCGATCTGTACGCCTTCGGGCGCCACGCTAGGAGCCCCCGAGCGTGGCGAGCGCCGCGGCGGCCAGCTTCCAAGGTGGACGTCCCATTCCCTCTCCTTCGCCCGTGTGCGAACCCGCGTAGCATCGCGCCCCGTGCCGGACGGGTTGAACGAGGCGGTCGAGAAGATGCGGGCCGAGGGGCTCTCGGACCTCGCGGTCGACACCTTCGCCGACTACTACCGCCGGCTTGCCGAGGGGGAGCAGGGCGTGCTGCCGGAGGACGAGCTCGAGCCGGTGGAGGAGCTCCCCGACGCCGACGAGCTGCCGGACGACGACGCCGGCGACGTGCTCGACAAGGCGGTCGTGATCAAGCTGAACGGCGGGCTCGGCACCAGCATGGGGATGACCGGGCCCAAGTCGCTGCTGGAGATCAAGGACGGCCACTCGTTCCTCGACCTGACCGTCCGGCAGGTGCTCGAGCTGCGGCGCCGCTCCGAGGCGCGACTGCCGCTGGTGCTCATGCACAGCTTCTATACGCGGGAGCGGTCCCTGGCCGCGCTCGAGCGCTACCCGGAGCTCGAGGTCGACGTGCCGCTCGACTTCGCCCAGGGCAAGGTGCCGAAGCTGACGGCGGACGACCTGCGGCCGGTGAGCTGGCCGGACGAGCCCGAGCTCGAGTGGGCGCCGCCGGGCCACGGTGACCTGTACACGTCACTCGTCGGCTCGGGGATGCTCGAGACGCTGCTCGACCGCGGCTACGAGTACGCGCTCGTCGCGAACATCGACAACCTGGGAGCCACCCTGGAGCCGAAGATCCTCGCGTGGTTCGCGCGCGAGGGGATGCCGTTCCTGATGGAGGTCGCCCGGCGGAGCGAGGCCGACAGGAAGGGGGGTCACATCGCCCGACGAAAGGGCGGAGGCCTCGTTCTCAGG
Source organism: Thermoleophilaceae bacterium (assembly GCA_045805365.1). GTDB lineage: Bacteria > Actinomycetota > Thermoleophilia > Solirubrobacterales > Thermoleophilaceae > DASXBA01. The sequence goes on along the minus strand of JBJMLJ010000433.1, from coordinate 432 downwards.
GAGACGGCCCAGACGCGGGACGAGGACCTCGACGCCTTCCAGGACGTCGACCGCCACCCCTTCTTCAACGCCAACACGATCTGGCTGAACCTGCGCACGGTCGCGGCGGCGATGGAGGAGAAGGGCGGCGTGCTCGGGCTGCCGATGATCGTCAACCGCAAGACCGTCGACCCCACCGACTCGTCCTCACCGGAGGTGATCCAGCTCGAGGCGGCGATGGGCGCGGCCATCGACGTCTTCGACGGAGCCGGCGCTCTGAGGGTGCCCCGCCGCCGGTTCGCCCCGGTCAAGACGACCAACGACCTGCTGATGCTGCGCTCGGACGCCTACGTCCTCACCGAGGACGCGCGGGTCGAGCTGGCGCCCGAGCGCGGCGACCGGCCGCCGTTCATCGACCTCGACTCCGACCACTTCAAGCTCGTGCGCGACTTC
>JBJMLJ010000432.1:0-4084 GCA_045805365.1 Thermoleophilaceae bacterium | reverse complement strand
ATGTCCGCGAGCAGCTCCTGCTGGACCCCGACCTCGTCGGGCCCGCGCAGGCCGTCGTACGCGTCGATCGCACGCTGCACGAAGGAGCGCTCGTGGGCGCTCCTGACGTCCGCCCCCGCCGCCGACTCGACGAGCACCTCGACCGCGACGGTCTTGATGGTCCGCAGCATCGCGAAACCCGGGCTCGGGCCGCCGTCGTCGGATCGAACCAGGCTCTTGTCGATCAGCGACGAGAGAGCGCCCAGGACATCCAGCTCGCCGGACGGATCGCATACGGCCTCCACGGCCTCGAGTGTGAAGCGGCCGGCGAAGACCCCCAGCCTCGCGAACAGCTCCTTCTCGTCGTCGTCAAGGAGCTCGTAGCTCCACAGGATCGTGCTGCGCAGCGCCTGGTGGCGCTCCGGCGCGTCCAGGCGGCGACCGCTCACGAGCTCGAGCCGGTCGCCCAGGCGGGCGAGCAGCTCCTCCGGAGGAAGCAGCTTCACGCGTGCCGCCGCGAGCTCGATCGCCAGCGGGAGTCCGTCGAGACGGTGGCAGATCTCCGCCACGGCAGGCGCCGTCCGCTCGTCTATGTCGAAGCCCGCCCGCACAGCCTTTGCGCGCTCGATGAACAGACGCACGGCGTCGTACTGACTCATCCGGTCGTAGCGCCCGTCGACGGGAAGGTCCAGCGGCCCGACCTCGAGGTCGTACTCACCGCCCACACGCAGCACGGCGCGACTGGTGACGAGGACGGTGAGCTCGGGGCAGCTCGTAAGGAGATCGGTCGCGAAGGTCGCGGCTTCGGTGACCTGCTCGAAGTTGTCCAGGACCAGCAGAGCCCGCCTGTCCCTGAAGTAGTCACGCAGCATCTCGTCCTCGCCGAGAGCACCGCCCGGGCCAATCCCGCCGGCCGCGCTCAATCCCAACGTGCGCATCACCGCAGCCGGCACCTGTCCCGGATCGTCGACGGCCGCCAGCGGCACGAAGAAGACACCGCCGGGGAAGTGGTCGCCGAGGCGCTCGGCCGCGTCCATCGCGAGGCGGGTCTTGCCGACGCCGCCGGGACCGCAGAGGGTGATCAGGCGCCGGCCCTCCTGGGTGAGAAGCCTGGCAAGCGTCTCGAGCTCGCGCTGGCGGCCGATGAGCGGCGTGGGCGCCGCCGGGACACCGGAGCGCCTCCGCCCTTGGGTCCGCTCCTCGGCCGGCGCCGGCTCCGTCGGCCCCTCGAAGCGCTCGCTGAGCATCGTGATCAGATCCTGCGCGACCAGCTCGGCCAGCTCGTCCGCCGTCGAGAACTTGGCGTAGGACATGCCGCCCTCGTCCCGGATCCGATTCGCCAGCTCCTTCAACCCCGGCTCCATCTCCGGCGCCGGCGACTTGAAGTAGACGAGCCGCGGCATTCCCTCCGACAGCTCGTACTCGTCCTCGAGGCCCGAGATCTCCATGTCCGGCGCCACCCAGCCGTAGCGCTGCCAGTACATCCCGATGAAGACGTGGCTCTGCTCGAGGTACGAGCGGTAGAGGCTGCGCGGCGGATGCGGCCGGGCGCCCATCTCGAACATCACCGGCGTGAGGTGGAGCGACTCGATCGCTCGCTGTACCGCCTCGCGCTCCTCGGCCAGCTCGCCGAGCGTCGAGCTGACGAACACCCGCAGACGCTGGTCGGGGGTGAGGATCATTCGCCGCGCTTCGCTAGGCGCCGCGTCGCCGCTCCTGGGTGCCTTCCATGGGCACGAATCATCGTAATCCCGGACCCGGCTAATCGCGAACGATCAGGAAGGTCCCAACCGCGAGCAGTGCGATGCCAATCAGTCGCGGTGAGGTGAGCCCGCGTTCGGGCAGTCCGAGCGCGCCGGTGCGGTCGAGGAGCACGGACATCGTGAGCTGGCCGGCGATCGTCGCGCCGGCCACTCCGCCCGCGCCCAGCGTCCGCACCGAGAGCAGCACCGTGGTGACGTAGACGGCGCCCAGCACGCCGCCGGTCAGGTAATACCAGTTGAGGTCGCCCGCCTTGCCGATGTCGCCGAAGCCGCTACCGGCGACCACGGTGATTGCCACCAGGACGGCCAGGCCGATGGCGAACGACACCGACGCGGCCGCGAAGGTGCCGATCGACTTGCCGAGCATCGAGTTGATCGGCGCCTGCATGCCCACGAGGCCACCCGCGACGACCGTCGCCGAGGCCGCGAGCACGGTGCCGTCCACGCTACTTCGCCTCAAGCCAGTTGGCTCCCATTCCGACGTCCACGCCAAGCGGTGGGTCGAGCTCGAATGCTCCCGCCATCTCGCGGCAGACTATGTCGCACGCGTCCTGCGCCTCGCCCTCGGGGCCCTCGAACAGGAGCTCGTCGTGGATCTGGAGGACGAGCCTGGTCTGGAGGCCGGCCTCGCGGAGCGAGTCGCGGCAGCGGACCATCGCCACCTTGATGATGTCCGCCGCGGTGCCCTGGATCACCATGTTCACCGCCAGCCGCTCACCGAGCATCCTGGTCTGGCGCTGGCGCGCGCGCAGCTCGGGGATGCGGCGGATGCGGCCGAACAGGGTCGTCACGTAGCCGTCGGTGATCGCCGTGGCGATCGTGTCGTCGATCCATGCCTTCACGGCCGGGAAGCGCGCCAGGTAGCGGTCGATGAACTCCTGCGCCTCGTCCTGCTCGATGCCCAGCCGGTCGGCCAGACCGAACGCCGACAGCCCGTAGACGATCCCGTAGTTGACCATCTTGGCCTTGGAGCGCGTGCCCGGGTCGACCTTCTGCCCCTCCGCGCCCAGGATCCACGCCGCCGTGGCGGTGTGCACGTCCTCGCCCTTGCGGAAGATCTCCTTGAGGGCGTCCTCACCCGCGACGTGGGAGAGGATCCGTAGCTCGACCTGCGAGTAGTCGGCGGAGACAAGGGTGTAGCCGGGCTCGGCGACGAAGCAGGCGCGGATCTCGCGACCCTGCTCGGTGCGGACCGGGATGTTCTGGAGGTTGGGGTTGGTGCTCGAGAGCCGGCCGGTGGTCGTGGCGGTCTGGTTGAAGGTCGTGTGCAGGCGGCCGTCGTCGGCGAGCAGCTCGGGGAACGCGTCGAGGTAGGTCGACTTCAGCTTCGACAGCTCGCGCCACTGCTCGATCTTGGGAATTATCGGATGCTCCTCGCGGATCGCCTGGAGCACGCGTGCGTCGGTCGAGAAGCCGGTCTTGCCGCGCCGCTTCTTCGACAGGTTGAGCTTGTCGAACAGGACGGCCGACAGCTGCTGCGGCGAGCCGATCGTGAACTCCTCGCCCGCCAGCTCCCAGATCTCGCGCTCGAGCTGCTCGACCTGCTTGCCGAGGCGCTCGGCGATCGCGCGGACCTGAGCGACGTCGAGCTTGACCCCGGCGCGCTCCATCTCGACCAGGACGTCGACCAGCGGCAGCTCGACCTCGTGGAACAGTCGGGTCAGCCCATCCTCGTCGAGCCGCTTGCGCTGCCGCTCGGCCAGAGCGCGAGTGATCACGGCGCGCTCGGCGACGCCGTCCGCACCCTCGACCTTCGCGCCGATTCCCTCCTGGTCGCACAGCTCGCCGAGCGGATAGGCGCGCCCGGCCGGGTCGATCAGGTAGGCGGCGACCATCGTGTCGTGCTCGAGCGGCGGCGACTGGAAGGGGCCGTCGCTGGTGGCGATCGTCTTCCAGTCGTGGGCGACCAGCGGGCGCTCGCCGCGGGCCATCGCCAGCGCCGCCGCGGTCTCGGCCTCGCTGACGAGCACCTCGTCGCCGCCGGCGTAGGCGGCCACGGTGAGCGGCCCCGTGGGCAGGCCCACGTCGAGCGCCTCCTGGCCCTCCTCCTCGCCGGCCGGCCGCGGGCGCTCGGCCGCGATCGCCACGAGCTCGCCGTCGAGCGATCCGAGCTCGGCCAGCGCCACTTCCCGCCCCGTGACCGCGATCTCCTCGGTCGGCCGCTCGCGCGGCGCGGCCTCCTCTCCCTCGCCGAGCGCCTCCTCGAGCCGCTTCAGCGGGTCGCGCAGCTCGAACTCGCGGAAGAACTCGCGCAGCCGCGAGCGGTCGGGCTCCTGGGCCACGACCTCGTCGAGGTCGACCTCCACCTCCGGGATCTCCCGCTGCGCGGTCGCGAGCTCCTT
>JBJMLJ010000431.1:0-5904 GCA_045805365.1 Thermoleophilaceae bacterium | reverse complement strand
GAGGTGCAGCCGGTCGTGGCCTCGCGCGAGGACATCGCAAGTGTGATCACTCGGATGAGCCGGCTGGACGATGCCGTCGCTGAGGCCGTCGAGCAGGAGGACGAAGACCTCGCCGAGGTCACCGACATCCGCGAGTCGGCGGACGAGGGGCCCGTCGTCAAGCTCGTCAACTCGATCCTTGCGCAGGCCGTCGAGGACGGCGCATCGGATATCCACTTCGAGCCCCACGGCCGCGAGATGCGGGTCCGCTTCCGCATAGACGGAGTGCTCCAGGAGAGGACCACCATCCCCAGGCGCATGATCCCCGGCACGGTTTCCCGGGTGAAGATCACTGCGGACCTCGACATCGCCGAGAAGCGCCTCCCGCAGGACGGGCGAGTGTCGCTGACGGTCGAGAGCCACGCAGTCGACGTCCGCGTGGTCACGATGCCCTCAGTCGACGGGGAGGGGATCGTGATGCGGCTGCTCGACAAGGGAGGGGCCCTCATTGAGCTGGAATCACTCGGCATGGCGGGGTCGACACGCGAGGCCTTCGAGGAAGGCTTCGAGCGCTCCTATGGGGCCGTACTCTCCACCGGGCCGACGGGCTCGGGCAAGTCGACGACGCTGTACGCGGCGCTGAACGTGCTCAACTCGCCGGACCGCAACATCATCACGATCGAGGATCCCGTCGAGTACCGCATGGACGGAATCAACCAGCTCCAGGTAAACCCCAAGGCGGGGCTCACCTTCGCGCGGGGCCTGCGCTCGATGCTGCGGGCCGACCCCGACGTGATCATGGTCGGCGAGATCCGCGACGCGGAGACCGCCCGCATCGCCGTGGAGTCCGCGCTGACCGGGCACCTCGTGCTCTCCACGCTCCACACGAACGATGCCCCGTCGGCGCTGACGAGGCTCACCGAGATGGGCATCGAGCCGTTCCTTACCGCCTCGGCGGTGGCGACCGTCGTCGCGCAGCGACTCGTCCGCACACTGTGCGCGCACTGCAAGCAGCGGACCCTCCTGAGCGAAACTGCGCTGCAGGCAGCCGGCTACAAGGCCCGCTTCGGCGTGGAGGGCTACGCCCCCGTCGGATGCGGGCGCTGTGGCGGCTCCGGCTACCGCGGCCGCACGGGCCTTTACGAGGTCATGCCCATGAGCGACGAGATCCGAAAGCTCACGATCGAGCGGGCACCTGCCGATGACATGCGTGCCGTCGCGCTCGACCAGGGCATGCGGTCACTGCGAGACGACGGTTTCGAGAAGGTCAAGAACGGCCTCACGTCCATGGCTGAGGTCGCACGGGTCACGTGAGGGGCCCCTTCCGCCGATAGGAGATCCGATGGACTTCGATTTCGCCGATGTTCTGCTCGAGGTGATCGAGCGCAATGCCTCCGACCTTCACCTGACGGCCGGAGCGCCTCCCATGGTCCGGGTGCACGGGAAGCTGATCTCGCTCGACTACCCCAAGCTGACACCTCAGGTGACCCGCGAGGTGGTCTATTCGATCCTCACCAACGACCAGCGCCAGCGTCTCGAGAACGACTGGCAGGTCGACTTCGCCTACTCCATCCCCAGCAAGGGCCGGTTCCGTGTCAACGGTTACTTCCAGCGCGCTTCGGTAGGCGCGGCCTTCCGGCTGATCCCCGGCGACATGCCGTCACTCTCCTCGCTCGGTCTGCCCCCGGTGATCGAGGACTTCACCAGGAAGCCGCGCGGCTTCGTATTGGTGACCGGGCCTACCGGATCCGGCAAGTCGACGTCCCTGGCGGCGATGATCGACGTGATCAACGAGAGCCGGCAGGAGCACATCATGACGATCGAGGACCCGATCGAGTTCCTGCACAAGCACAAGAGCTGCATCGTCAACCAAAGGGAGCTCGGCGGCGACGCGAAGAGCTTCGCGCTCGCACTGAAGGCAGCGCTCCGGCAAGACCCCGACGTGATCCTCGTCGGCGAGATGCGCGACCTCGAGACCATCTCGACGGCTCTTACCGCCGCGGAGACCGGTCACCTGGTCTTCGCCACCCTGCACACCCAGGACACCGCTCAGACCGTCGACCGGATCATCGACGTGTTTCCGCCCGAGCAGCAGGGTCAGGTCCGGGTTCAGCTGTCCGTCGCCTTGCAGGGGATCGTGACTCAGCAGCTGCTGTCACGGGCGGACGCCAACGGCCGTGTGGTAGCGGCCGAGGTGCTGGTGCCGACGCCCGCCGTGCGGAACCTCATCCGCGAGGGCAAGACGCATCAGATCTACTCGGCGCTGCAGACCGGCGGCCAAGTGGGAATGCAGACCATGGACACGTCGCTTGCCCAGCTGGTCCGCGAGAACCGGATCACCCGCGAGCTGGCGGAGGCCCGCTCCTCAGCCCCGGAGGAGCTGCGGCGGCTGATGGGCACCGTGAGGGTCGCGTAGGCCATGAGCAGCTTCGCCTTCAAGGCCGTCGACCTGGCGGGGGTCCCCGTCCGCGGGGAGATCGACGCCGACGACAAGCAGACGGTCACCTCGCAGCTGCGGGGCAAGGGCCTGATCGTGGTCGACATCGAGGAGCAGGTGCCCGCGAACGCGGGCGACATCCTCGGTCGCTTCAGGAAGGTCAAGCCGGACGACCTGGTCATCGGGACGCGGCAGCTCTCGACGATGGTCTCGTCGGGCATGTCGCTGCTGCGGGCCCTGTACGTCATCGAGGAGCAGACCGAGAACGACAAGCTGCGCGAGAGCTGGACCGAGGTACGTCGGAACGTCGAGGCCGGGCTCTCCTTCTCCGATGCGCTTGGCAAGCACCCCGATGTCTTCAACGACCTCTACGTTGCGATGGTCGCGGCGGGCGAGAGCGGCGGCATCCTGGAGTCGACACTGGAGCGGGTGGCCGACCAGCTCGAGAAGGACGCGGCGCTGCGGCGCATGATCAAGGCCGCCATGGTCTATCCAATCCTGATCATGACCTTCGCCTTCACCGTCCTGATCGCGCTGGTCGCGTTCCTCGTTCCGGTCTTCGAGAAGATCTTCAAGGACTTCGGCGGCCAGCTCCCCGCGATCACGAAGGTCACGGTCTGGATGTCGCACATGGTCACCGGGCGCTGGTACGTGCTCATCGCAGTCGCAGCGGGCATCGTCACCGCCTTCCGAAAGTGGAAGAAGTCGGAGCGTGGGCGGGTGCAGTGGGACGTCCTCAAGCTGAAGTTCCCGCTGAAGATCGGCGACATCGTCCAGAAGGTCGCGCTGGCGCGCTTCTCGCGGACATTCTCGGGGCTGATCGCGGCCGGCGTGCCGATGCTCGAGGCAATCGAGATCACGGGCAAGACTTCGGGCAACTGCGTCGTCGAGCGGGCTATGGGAGACGTGCGTGCGTCGGTGAAGAAGGGCGGAACGCTCTCGGCCCCGATGCGCCAGGTTCCCGAGGCCTTCCCGGCCATGGTCGTGCAGATGATCGCGGTGGGCGAGGAGACCGGCGCCCTCGAGACGATGCTGACGAAGGTGGCCGACTTTTACGAGGAGCAGGTCAATGCGGCGATCAAGGCGCTCACGTCGATTCTCGAGCCGGTCATGATCCTCTTCGTCGGGGCGATCGTCGGGTTCATCGTCATCGCGATGTACATGCCGCTGTTCAAGGTCTACGACCAGATCAAGTAGCCGCGCGAAGCACCCGCAGGACTCCGATCGTCCGGGGCTCGGTGCTTCCGGCCGGAGTGAAGCGGACCGCGTAGCGCCCGGGCTCGCTGGGCAGGACGTCGAAGCGGGCGGGTGTCACCGGCTCGGCCGTTGCGACCAGGCCGAGCCCATCGAGGTCGACCTGGCCGGACTCGCGGACCGTGACAGTGACCGTCGCGGCCCGTCCCGCGCGCAAGCGTCGCGTGCGCGGGCGTGCACCCTCCGAGAACGCCACCTGCAGTGGTTCGACGCCGCCCGGGCTCGGCGCCAGGAGTTGATCGACCGGCGGCTCGGGTGTCGTCGTGCCGTGACCGTGGCGGCGCGGCTGTGACACGGCCGCGACCAGTCCCGCCAGTCCCAGCACCACGGCGAACAGGATCAACGCGCGTCGGAGGTGCACGACGACGATCGTAGTCCGCGGGGCTGGACGGACGGACTAGGCCAAAAACTGCCGCAAGGCTCAAGGATCAGGTAGGGCGGGTCGATGACCTTGTTAGCCAGGCCATGGTGTAGAGGCAAACCCGTCGTGAGGCGGGGACGCAAAGCTCCAGGGCTCCACGAACGGAGTCGGCTGAGCTGCCACCGGGACCTACGGGGGCTTGCCGCGGCATCTGGCGATCCAGATCAAACCGTGTACCTCAAGGAGGAGACACATGCTGCGGAAGCTCCGCGAGCGTATGGAGAGCGAGAAGGGCTTTACCCTGATCGAGCTCCTCGTTGTAATTCTGATCATCGGCATCCTGGCGGCTATCGCCCTGCCGGCCTTCCTGGGTCAGCAGAAGAAGGGCCAGGACGCCTCGGCCAAGTCCGATGCACGTAACGCCGTCTCGCAGATTGAGTCGTGCTTCACGGACAACGAGACCTACGTCGGTTGTACCGACGCGGCGACGCTGGCGCCGGCGGGCCTCGACACGACGAAGGTCAACGTCACCGGCCAGGCCGTCGACGGCTACACGATCACCGCGACGTCGAAGAGCGGGAACGTGTTCAAGGCCGTCAAGACGAGTGGCGGCCCGGTTGCCAAGACCTGCACCACCACCGGCAACGCCGGTTGCCCGAGCTCGGGCACGTGGTAGCGGTCGGCTAGCGACTAGCTGCAGCGACGAGGCGGGCCTACGGGCCCGCCTCGTCATTTCTCCGATGCCACGGCGGCGTGGATCAGCTTTTCCAGGGATCTGCCGATACGAGCGAGGTGGCCCTCGCTGCTGGCACCCGACGGATGTCTGCGGAACGGGGCTTCACGCTGATCGAAGTCCTCGCCGCGATGCTTGTGCTGCTCGTAGGCGTGCTCGGCACGGTCGGGCTGATCGACGGCGCAAACGCGACCACCTCCTTCACCAAGGGCCGTGAGGGAGGCACCAACCTCGCCCGCGAGCTGATCGAGATGTCGCGCTCGGTGGACTACGACAAGGTCACCGCCGGGGCGCTGCCGGGTCAGCTCCAGAGCAAGCCTGGACTGGGGGACGCGGACACCGCCACGGCCGGCTGGCAGATCACGCGCCGCGGCGTCGACTACACGATCGTCACCTCGGCCTGCACCTTCGACGACGGCACCGACAAGGCCGGGAGCCACGACGGCAGCTTCTGCTCGAACTCGGCGACGACCCCGACCGGGGACTCCAACCCCGACGACTATCGCCGGGTGACGTTCGACGTCACCTGGACGGACCGCAATCGCAGCGGCAAGGTCTCGGAGACAGGTCTGATCACGAACCCCTCGGGCGGCCTCGGGCCGACGATTTCGAGCTTCACCCAGGGGGGCTCCAACCCGATCACCAGTGGCACGTCGGTGCCCTTCAGCGTGACCTCATCGGCCGCCGATGCCGTTCGCTGGTCGGCCGACGACGGAAACTCGCAGGGCGACGCCAGCGGGGGACCCACGGCCTGGACCTTCACCTGGAACATCGGGACCGTCGGCACGTTCTCGTGCACCAGCTCGCCCGGTTGGGTGCTCGACGGCGACTACATCGTCACGGCGCAGGCCTTCGACAGCCGCGGCGTGCCCGGCGATCTGCGCACGAAGACGGTCACGATCAACCGCTCCAGTCCAGCTCCGCCGTGTGGGTTGACCGGTGGCCGGAACGGCTCGGTCGTGGATCTCCAGTGGCTTGCGAACCCCGAGCGCGACATCGTCGGCTACAAGCTCTACCGAGTCCGGGTGGGCAGCGAGTCCAGCGATCCCCTCATCTGTCCGCTGTCGGCCAACACGACGTGCGTCGACTCGAGCCCGCCCGACTCGAGCACGTACGCGACGATCCAGTACTACGTCAAGG
>JBJMLJ010000430.1:0-2477 GCA_045805365.1 Thermoleophilaceae bacterium | reverse complement strand
GTTCAGGCCGCCGGTGTCGGTGCCGAGCCCCACGCCGAAGAAGCGCTTGCCGCGCCGGAAGCGGCGCAGCTCGAGGAAGCGGGAGATCAGTCCGCTCGTGTTGTTCGGTCTGGCGACGGCGAAGCCGCCCAGGGCGTACAGCCGCCTGAGGTCGGAGTCCGTCCAGAACCCGCCGGTGTTCGTGTGGCTCGAGACGAGCGGATAGTGCTCCTGCTCGGCGATCCTCAGGACCTGGAGCCTCGCCTTCTCGCTCAGGTGGTCGGTCTCGATGAGGATGTGGTTGGCGATCAGCCGCCTGATCAGGTACTCGCCGAGGCTCGTCAGGCCCTTGTCGTTGCATTGCTTGCCGGGCGGATAGACGGGGACGGCGCCGGTGGTGAGCAGGGGGGACAGGGCCGGGTAGTAGCCCGTCAGCGCCATCACCAGCGGCAGGCTGAACGTGACCTCCTCGCCCTGGCCGGCCTCCGGACAGGGGCCCGTCTGGAAGTAGCGGCCCGTCTGGAGCGCGTTCATCCCGTTGATGAAGATCCCCTCGGCGCCGGGCTCGAGCGCCGCGCCGGCGAAGGCGTTGTTCACCCAGTGCGCGACGAACAGCGAGCGCACCCCCCAATGCCTGAACTGCCGGAGCCCGCGGTCCACGTCCGCCCGCGTGCACTGGGGCGCGCCGCGGAACTCGCTGCAGCCGAAGAGGTTCGACGACTCGACGCCGATCAGCACCGCCAGCTTGCCCCGCTTGATGACCCGGCGGGCCTGCCTGGGGCTGTAGACGAGCCGGAACCAGCCGCGGCCGGGCCCCCCGCTCTGCGCGTCGACGTAGTCCCGGAGCGCGCGAAGCCGGCGGATCTCAAGCCGGATCGTCTCGGTCTCGTCGCAGGAGTGCGAGCGGAGCGGCTCGATCCGGCAGAGCGGCTCGTCCTCGACGGTCTGCGCCACGACCAGCCGCTCGCCGGCCTCCCAGGCCCGCTTCAGCCACACGTAGTAGGTCTGCTGGTGGGTGTACGTGTCGTGCACCGGCCAGCCGGCGAAGGTCGGCCACCCGTGCGTGTCGTGGGTGCCGACGGGCGAGCCGCTCCGGAGCAGGTTGCCGGTCACGTCGAGCGAGCCGTTCGAGCCGTGGTCGTCCTCGTCGTGGCCGAGCGCCTCGGTGATGCCGAAGCGGTTGAAGCTCTCGCCGTAGACGACCCGGCCGCCGGCGCGCATGTCCGCGGTGATGTGAAGGTGCGCGTCGGCGAAGCCGAACAGCTTGCCGCGGCGCGACCTCCCCCTGAACGGCCGCCCCCGCGCGCCCAACGCGGCCTCGGGGTAGCGCTTGCAGCCGCGGTCCCTCACTAAGGAGAACGCCCTCGCCCGTCCCCGCGTTCGCGCGGCCACCAGGACGAGGTCGCCGCCGCGCCTGACCGCGAGCTGGCGTCCGTCCACGGTGGAATGAATCGAGAAGGAGCGTCGCGAGAGCCGCCGCGGCGCCCACTCCGCGTTCACGCCGGGCTTGTCCACTCGTCCGACCGCGCCGCCGCTCACGGTGAGCAGCTTGCGGCTCCGGTCGTAGAGGAGGTAGGTGCCAAGCCCGGTCGGCTTCGCGAAGAAGGCCTCGGCCGCCTGCCTCCTGCGCCGGTCGGCCCGGTAGCCGCCGCCGTCCGCCCGGACGTACCTGTGCCGCGCCACGGACTTGACGGCCAGGCAACGGTTCGCGAGCGCGTATCGAGACTTGAACGCCCCGGCGCCGAACGCTGACGGCGCCGTGAGCAGACCGGCGACCAGGACGGCCCCCGCTGCGCGTGTCAGCGGCGCTGCGATGGGCAGAGCTTAAATCGCCCTCGAGGCGGCGAGCGCGTATACCCTCGCGCCGTGAGAGCCGAGCCCAAGACGCTGAGAGACGCGCTCATCGCCCGCGCGGCGAGCGATCCGGACCGGATCGCCTACGACGACGGGGAACGGCGGATCACCTTTGGCGAGCTCGCCGGCAGCGCGGAGCGGCGGGCCGGGCAGCTCGCGGCCATGGGAGTGGGCCCGGGTGACCGCGTGGCGCTCGTCATGGCGGCCGGCATCCCGTTCGCGGAGACCTTCTGGGCCCTCCAGCTCCTCGGCGCCACCCCGTGCTCGTTCAATCCCGCGGTGCCGATGCAGACGCTCGAGCGGCGCATCGAGGGGATCCGGCCACGGCTCGTGCTCACCGATGACTGGCGCGACGACGCTTCGCCCGCGGCCGGCCCGGCGCCCGGGCCGCAGCTCGGCGAGGACAGCATCGCGTTCATGCAGCCGACCTCGGGCACGTCCGGGGAGCCCCGGGCGGCCATGATCCGCCACCGCAACGTCGTCGGCTATCTCCGCGAAACCAACAGCCGGGACAAGACGGCCGAGGACGACGTCCTCGTCGCCTGGGTTCCTCCGTGGCACGACCTGGGGCTGATCAAGTTCGTGATCGCGGCGGTCTACCACGGCGCGGTCTGTCACATCGTGGCGCCGGCCGTGCGCACGAT
>JBJMLJ010000429.1:0-5493 GCA_045805365.1 Thermoleophilaceae bacterium | reverse complement strand
GCGGCCGCCCTGCTCGATCAGCCCGGTCACCTCGCACGAGTTGGCGAGCACCGCTCCGAACCGCTCGGCCTCGCCGAGCACGGTGAGCACGAGGCGGGCGTCGTCGGTCTGGCAGTCGAAGAAGAGGTAGGCGGCGCTCGGGTGGCGGTCGGCCAGCGCGGGCAGGAACTCCACGGTCTCGTCGGCGTCGACCACGCGGTGGCGGTCGGGGCTCCAGTCCTCTTCCGAGCGCCCGCGCCGGCGCGCCATCACGTCGTACATGTTCAGCCCGACGCCGAGCAGGCGATCGGGCCGCTTGCCCTCGAACGCCGGCACCAGCAGCGGCAGCGGCTTGACGAGGTGCGGCGCCAGGCGCACGAGCAGCGAGCGCTCGAGCAGCGCCTCGCGGACGAGGCCGAGGTCGAAGTTCTGGAGGTAGCGAAGGCCCCCGTGGATCAGCTTCGAGGAGCGGCTCGAGGTGCCGGAGGCGTAGTCGTCGCGCTCGACGAGGGCGACGCTGTAGCCCCGCGACGCGGCGTCGAGGGCGACGCCCGCGCCCGTGATGCCGCCGCCGATGACCACCAGGTCGAACCGGTCCCTGCCCATGGCGGCCACTGCGTCGGCGCGCGGGATCACGAAGCAGGAGCTTACGCGGGCGGCTTGGTGTTGATCCGAACCGCCACGGGGCGCGAAGAACCCCTGACTGGCCCAGATCTCCAAGGAGGAGACATGTCCGACAATGCCCAGCTCGTTCGTGGTGCCTACGAGGCCTTCGGACGCGGCGACGTTCCCGGCGTTCTCGCGGTGCTCGCCGAAGACGTCGTCTGGGACTCGCCCGAGCCCCTCCCCCAAGCGATGAACGCCCACGGACGCGACGAAGTCGGGCAGTTCTTCCAGAAGGTCGCATCCGAGTGGGATGAGATCGAGGTCAACGTCGACGACCTCGTCACAGCCGGGGACCGCGTATGCGTCCTCGGCCACGCGGCCGGGAAGCTCGATGGCCGCAGCACCGGCTACGACTTCGCCCATTCCTGGACGCTGCGCAACGGCTCGTGCGTGAGCTTCCACGAGTACGTAGACCCTGAGCCGGAGCTGCTGGCCGCGCCCGCTCGTTCCGGTCCTTAGGCGGTCGGCAGCGAGTAGTCCGGGTAGCGCGCGCGGTAGCCGCGGCGGCGCGCGATCGGCGCCAGCGCCGCGAAGAGCGGGTCCTGGAGCCACAGCGGCGGGCTCGCGGGGCGGATGAAGTCGCCGACCTCGGGCAGCAGCACGGCTGCCTGGAGGACGCTCACGTCGCCCTTCCCCGTGAGCCTGCCGTCGCGGCTCAGGCCGTAGTACGTCTCGAAGAAGACCTCGGCGGCGGTCAGGGCCGGGCGGTGCTCCTGGTAGACGCGGACGGGACCGTCGCCCGCGTTCCACTGGTGGTGCGGCACGCCCGGCGGGATCGCGACCGTCTCCCCCTCCGCGGCGACGCCCTCCTCGCGACCGCGCTTCCAGCCCCAGCGGCCTTCGAGGACGACGAACGACTCCTCCTGCTTCGGGTGGACGTGCGAGCGGACGACGTAGTCGCCCGGCTGCATCACGAGCTCGGCCCGGAAGAGCTCGCCTCCCGACGAGTCGGCGGTCGAGAGGAACTTCAGGCGTTCGCCGGTCTGGGGGCTCTCGATCTCGGTGCCGACGGCGACCAAGTGGCGAAAGCTAGTGCGCCTGGAGGCCGACGAGTGTGACGAAGGCTGCGCCGAGTGCGCGAAGCGTGCGAGTCATGCCCGTTCCTTCGCGCGGGCGCGCGAAACGGATCAGGGCAGGTAGGTGACGAACTCGTCCGGCCGGAGGCGCTCAGGCGGCTCGCGATCCTGGCGCGGCGGGCCAAGATGGACGAGGGCGACCACTCGCTCGTCGTCGTCGATGCCGAGGGCGGCTCGCCCCTCCGGCGTCCGCAGGACACCCGGCGTCCGCCAGTAGCCGGCCATCCCGCGGCCGTGGGCGGCCAGCAGCACGATGTAGGTGGCTACAGCCGTGGCGCAGAGGTCCTCCTCGTCCTGCACCGGGTCGCCTGTCTGGCGTGCCGTGACCAGAACGAGCGTGGGCGCCCGGTCGAGCTTGGCCGCGCCCTCGGGGCCGGCCGCCTCCTTCAGCCGCGTGAGCGCCTCCGGGCCGAGCACCCGGAAGCGCCAGGGGTTCGTCAGGTTGTGGTTGGGCGCCCAGCGGGCCAGCTCGAAGAGCTCCTCGAGCGTCTCCCTGTCCACGGGCTCGGCGCCGTAGGCCTTATGCGTCCGGCGCGAGCGGATGGCGGCTTCCACGTCCACCGCGCCGACGCTAGCGGAGCGGGGACTCGGCCATTCGGCCGAGCCCCCGATATTCCTACTCCGCAGCGCCACCGACTTGCGAATAGGGTCCATGCCGATGCCGGCTGGCACGGTGCTGATCACGGGCTCCTCGACGGGGATCGGGGAGGCCACGGCCATCCATCTGAAGGGACTCGGGTTCGACGTCCACGCGGGCGTGCGGAAGGACGACGACGCGGAGCGGCTGAGCGGCATGGGCCTTACGCCCGTCAAGCTCGACGTGACCGACGCCGACTCGATCGCCTCCGCCCGCGCCGAGGTCGAGGAGGCGTCGGCCGGCCGGCTCGCCGCCCTTGTCAACAACGCCGGCATCGCGGTGGCCGCGCCTCTCGAGTACCTGCCGATCGACCAGCTGCGCAACCAGCTCGAGGTCAACCTGATCGGCCAGGTGGCGGTCACCCAGGCCTTCCTGCCGATGCTGCGTGCCGCAAAGGGACGTCTCGTGAACGTCAGCTCCATCGGCGGCCGCATCGCCTTGCCGCTGGCGGGCCCCTACGCCGCCTCGAAGTTCGCGCTCGAGGCGGTCAGCGACTCGCTCCGGCGCGAGCTGCGGCACCTCGGGGTCGAGGTCATCGTGATCGAGCCGGGAGGCATCAAGACGCCGATCTGGCAGAAGGGCAACGCCACCGCCGACGAGATGCTCAAGGACGTTCCCTACGAGGCGGAGCAGCTCTACGGCGACCTCATCCAGGCCGTCCGCGCCGAGACCGTGAAGATCGAGCAGGAGCGCGGGCTGCCGCCGAGCGCGGTGGCCGAGGTGATCGGGACCGCGCTCACGGCGGGCAAGCCGAAGACGCGCTACCTCGTGGGCCGCGACGCCAAGCTGCGCGCCGCGATCGCCAAGCGGGTGCCCGACCGCACGATGGACTCGCTGATCGCCCGCGCGCTCTCCGGCGGCTAGGGAACGAACACGAGCTTCCCACGGTGGTCGGCGAGCGCGTCGGGCGCGTCGTCCCAGCCGACCGTCCGGGCCGTCACGAGCTCGGGATGGAGCTTCCCCGACTCGATCAGCGAGAGCACCTCGGGGATGGCCGGCCGCGCGTGCACACGCCCCGTGTGGAAGGTGAAGATCTTGGTGTAGGGCTCGAGCAGCGGCAGGGTCGGCGGCTCGAAGTAGATGCCGGTGCTCGTACAGACCCCGTCCCAGTCGGTCGAGAGCACGGCACACGACAGGCCGGCGGGGTCTGCGCTCGAGTCGACCGTGATCGGATAGCTGCCGGCGCGCTCCGGATACGGGCCCTCGACCGCGTTGGCGCCGAGCCGGCGCGCCCTCTCGAGGCGGTCTTCGTCCTGGTCGAGGTAGTCGACCGTCTCGGCCCCCAAGGCCACGCCGATTCCGGCCGCGTAGACGCCGATGCTGCCCGCCCCGCCGACCACGAGCACCGCCGCGCCCGGCCGCTCGGCGAGGTGCGGGGCCACGGTGCGCCAGGCGTCGGTCACGTTGTCGCTGACGCTGGCGGCGGCCTCGGGGTCGACGCCCTCGGGCAGCGGCACCAGCATGTGATGCGCGTAGGGCACCCGGACGACGTCCGACATGAAGCCGCCCCAGTCGCCGCCAAAGGCACCGAAGCCGAACATCGACAGGCGCGGCACCGACTCGCAGTTGCCGGTGTTGCCGCGCCGGCAGGCCGCGCAGTCGCCGCACGAGACCTGGAACGGGACGCTCACCAGCGTGCCCGGGTCGAGGCGGTTGCCCTCGACCACCTCGGCGATGCACTCGTGCCCGAACGCCAGCGGCGGCTTGTACGGCGTCAGGCCGCGGACCAGCAGCGAGTCCAGGTCGCAGGTGGCTACGGCGACGGGGCGGACCAGCGCCTCCCGGTCATCCGCGAGGCGCGGCTCGTCCACCTCCCACCACTCGAGCCTGCCCGGCTCGACATAGGTGAGCTGGCGCATCAGGCGGGCGTGACCGCCTTCTCGACCTCTTCACGGCCGCCCTTCACCAGCTTGGCCAGGTCCTCGAGCCTCACGACGCGACCGGCCGCGCCCCAGTTCCCGTCCTTGATCTCCTCGATCGTGATCCAGGTGATCGGGCGCACGGCGTCGCCGTAGCCCTCGGCCTCGACGACCGCGTCGGTGACCAGCTCGATCATGCGCTTCTTCTTCTCGTCGCTGAGCGAGCCCTCGGGGACGGTGATGTTGACTAGCGGCATTCGGCCTCCTCGATGAGGGTGGGTTGCGTTGCGAAACGCACCCTATCCGGGTGAGTTGCTTGGCGCAACCAACCGTCTATACAGCGACGCCGTGCGCCTTGCCGATGCGCGGCCGGGCGATCAGCTCGGGCTCCGGCTCCTCGACCGGCGCCGGCTTGTCCAGCAGGCGGAAGGCGAGCCGCGTGGAGAGCGTCATGATCGTGATCTGCGGGTTCACGCCGAGCGCGCTCGGCACGACGCTGCCGTCGGCGACGTAGACGCCCTCGACCCCATGCAGGGCGAGCTCCGCGTCCACAACCCCCCGCGCCGGGCTGGCGTCGGCGCGGGCCGTTCCGAGCGGATGGAAGGCCATCAGCGTCAGGTCCGAGGCACGCAGGTCGGCGCCCGCGAGCGGGCGCGGATTCGGCTCCGCCTGCTCCGCATGCCCGCGGACCGGCAGGAAGACGCGCTTCGCCCCCGTCTCCCAGTAGAGCTCGGCGAGCAGCTCGATCCCACGGCGGAAGAGCTCGACGTCCTCGCGCAGCAGGTCATAGCGGATCTCGACCCGTCCGGCACGGCGGCGGACGAAGCCGCGCGAGCGGTCGGAGACCATCACCCCGAACTGCGAGAGGTTCAGGAAACGCAGCATCAGCTCGCGGTGGCGCTCGCGCGAGAACGGAAAGGCCATCGCGAGGTAGTCGGGCGGGCCGGCCGCGCCCTCGAACATGATCCCCTCGTCGGCGAACTCGTCGATGTAGAACGACTGCGGCACGCCGCTGGCCATGTCGATCTCCTCGTCGAGCTCCGCGCGAACGGCGGTCGCCGGGTGGATGGCGAGGTTGCGGCCGAGCTCCCCCGACTCGAGTCCGAGGCCGTTGTCGCGCAGGAACAGCGGTGTGTGGATCGCGCCGCACGCGACGACCACCGTGTCGCACTGCACGCTCAGCCGGCCGCCGCCGCTGGTGGTCGCCTCGACCCCGCGCGCCCTTCCCGCCTCGATCACGATCCGCCGGGCGCGGCAGCCGCTGTAGGTCACGGCG
>JBJMLJ010000428.1:0-3962 GCA_045805365.1 Thermoleophilaceae bacterium | reverse complement strand
GCCGCTGGGTCGCCGGCGACGAGGAGAAGGCCTTCGAGGCCGGCGCGATGCCGGCGCAGGACGAGGCCGCCCGGCCCGGCGAGGAGGAGCTCGCCGAAGAGGTCGCGCAGGAAGAGGAGGAGGCGGCGGCTGCCGAGGAGGCAGCGTCGGAGGAGCAGCCGGCTCCGGAGCCGACTCAGGCCGAAGGGGAGCCCATCGCCGAAGAGCCCTCCGGAGACGGCGACCCCGAGCCCGAGTCGTAGGCCGGGGCGCGTTCCGCCGAAGCCGAGTGGCTCGCACAGGCAAGCAGAGCGCCCGTGGATCGCTGGTCGAGCTGGTCACGATCGTGGCCGTCGCCCTCGGCCTGGCGCTCGGCATCCAGGCCTTCCTGGTCAAGCCCTTCCGGATCCCGAGCGAGTCGATGGAGCCGACGCTCGACGTGGGCCAGCGCGTGCTGGTCTGGCGGCTCGGCCTGCACCTGGGCACGCCCCACCGGGGCGACATCATGGTCTTCAAGCCGCCCAAGGGAGCCGACGAGAACCAGTGCGGTGTCCCCGGCTTCAACCCCGAGGCCGAGCGCGAGTCCTGCCCCAAGCCCACGTCACAGCGCTCGAATACGAACTTCATCAAACGGGTCGTAGCTGTTGGCGGCGATCGCCTGTCGGTCCGGGCCGGCCGGGTCTACCTCAACGGTCACGAGCAGAAGGAGCCCTTCATCCGCCCGAGTAGCGACTGCGGGATCTGCCAGCTGCCGCGAGCGATCAAGATCCCCAAGGGCTACTTCTTCATGATGGGAGACAACCGCGGCGAGAGCGCGGACAGCCGCGAGTGGGGGCCCGTCCCGAAGAAGTGGATGATCGGCAAGGCGTTCCTGACCTACTGGCCTCCTGGCCGGGTCGGAACGCTGTAGCTCCGCGGGCATCCCTGCGCGCGGCCCCTTTCCCTTCCGCCGCGTACGGTCCTATGATCGCCGCCAGTGGCGAGACCCCAGCGCACCGGTAGGCGGCTGTTTGCCTTCGACCGCGGACTGGGGCGTCGCTTCGTCGCCGGGGCCGACGAGGCGGGCCGTGGCTCCCTGGCCGGACCGCTCGTTGCCGCCGCCGTGCTTTTCGACCTCGAGCGGCTCACGCTCAGCGACCGGCGTGCCCTCTCCCGCCTCAACGACTCCAAGCAGTGCACGGTCGAGGCCCGCGAGGAGCTCTACCCGCTGGTCCTGCGCGCGGCGGCCCGGTCGACGATCGTCACCCGCTGCGTGCGCGGCATCGACTCGCGCGGCCTCCACGTCACGAACCTGGATGCGCTGCGCGCGGCGCTGAGGAGCGTGGCCTGCGACGGATGCCTATGTCTCGTGGACGGCTTCAACGTCCCCGAGTTCGGCTTCGAGCAGCGCGCCGTGGTCGACGGGGATTGCCGCAGCGCGGCGATCGCGGGCGCCTCGGTGCTCGCGAAGGTGACCAGGGACCGCTACATGCACCGGATCGCCGAGCGCCACCGCGACTGGGAGTTCGAGACGAACGTGGGCTACTCGACGCCCGAGCACCGCGCCGCGATCCGCCAGCACGGCGTGTCGCCGATCCACCGCCTCTCCTTCCAGTCGATCGCCTACAACCAGCTGGCGCTCGAGGGCTAGCCACCGAAGAGGCCGATGTCGGCCAGCGATAGGCCCGAGTTACCGATCGCCGCTCAGGCGCCAGGGCGGGCCGGACCTGGGACTGGCCTGCTGGTAGCGGGTTTCGTTCTGGCGGCGGCCTCGCTGGTCTTCGGACCGCTAGCCGCCATTCCGGCGATCGTGGTGGGGATCCTCGTAATAACTCGTGGACGCTCTGGGCTCGGGGCCACGATCATCACCTTGGCGGTTGTACTGCCGATCACTGCTGCGGTCGTTGTCCTCGTGGTATTTGACGCCCACGCCTACCGCACGCCGAGCGCATCGATGGCGCCCACCCTCAAGGTGGGCGACAAGCTCATTACGACGAAGGCTTCGAACCCGAGGCGAGGTGACATCCTCGTGTTCAACCCGCCACTCGGCGCCGACGAGAACGCTTGCGGCGTTCAGGACTTCAATCCCCAGGCGGAACGCCAGGCCTGTCCGCGCCCGACCCCACAGCGCTCGGGAACCAGCTTCATCAAGCGAGTCGTGGCCGTTGGAGGCGACCGGGTGAAGATCGTCGCCGGTCGCGTCTACATCGATGGCCGCAGCCAGAGCGAGCCATTCATCCGCCCCAGCGCCGACTGTGGAATTTGTGACCTGCCGCGTGAGATTACGATCCCGAAGGGCTACCTCTTCATGCTGGGCGACAACCGAGGTGAGAGCGCCGACAGTCGAGAATGGGGGCCGATCCCGGAGCGCTGGGTCGTGGGCAAGGTTCGGCTGCGGTACTCGCCAGTGAGCGACTTCGGTAGCCCGTAGATCAAAAGGCCCCCTCCAGGTGGTCGAGGGCGAGTAGCCGGCCGGTCGCGTCGAGGTTGATGCCGATCACGTCGAAGCGGGCCTCCGGCGTCCCCGGGCCGCGCCCGCGCTCGTGCAGCCACTGGCCCGCCATCCGGCGTAGCTGGGCCCGCTTGCGGGGTCCGACCGAGCTGAGCGGCCCGAAGGGCGCGGGGGCGCCGAGCCTCGTCTTCACCTCGCAGAAAACGAGGAAGCGACCGTTTCGAGCCACGATGTCGAGCTCGCCGAAGCGGGTGCGGAAATTGCGCTCGAGCACCTTGTAGCCGCGCGCCGTCAGGTGCTCCGCCGCGAGCCGCTCGCCGAGAGCGCCGAGGCTGCGTCGCGGGTCGTTGGCCATGGCGAGCGACGCTAGGCGGCCGCGGCGCACACGTGCGCGACGGAGGTGACGAAATCGTCACGATCGCGCCTTTAGCCGTCACGGCACCCGTCCTAGCGTGCCCGGCGTGCTCGCCAGCGTGACCACGTTCGCCATCGAGGGCGTCGGCAGCCGGGAGGTGACGGTCGAGGTCGACGTCCGCCGGGGTCTGCCCACCTTCACGCTGGTCGGGTTGCCCGACCGGGCGATCAGGGAGGCCAGGGAGCGCGTGCGCGCGGCCCTGCTCAACTCGGACCTCGAGTTCCCCCAGAAGCGCCTGACGGTGAACCTGGCGCCCGCGCACGTGCGCAAGGCCGGCCCCGGCTTCGACCTGGCGATCGCCGTGGGCATCCTTGCGGCCACGGGTCAGGTCCCGCAGGAGCCGCTCGCCTCGTGTGCCCTATACGGCGAGCTATCGCTGGCGGGTGCGCTCCGGCCGGGCCGGGGAGCGCTCGCAGTGGCCCTCGGCGCTCGCGACGCTGGCTATGCCCGGCACGCCGTCCCGCCGCGGGACGACGGTGAGGCGGCGCTCGTGGAGGAGGTCGAGGTGATCGCGGTCGAGGACCTCAAGCGGATCGCCGAGCTGCTGCGGGGCGACTGCCCCGTCCGGCGAGCGAGTCCGCGCCGCCCCAGCCGGGCCGGACAGGCGGGCGGCCTCGACCTCGCCGACGTCCGCGGCCAGGAGGACGCCAAGCGCGCCCTCGAGATCGCAGCCGCCGGAGGCCACAACCTGCTGATGGTCGGGCCGCCCGGAACCGGGAAGACGATGCTTGCGCGGCGGCTGCCGGGCATCCTGCCGCGGCCGACGTTCGAGGAGGCACTCGAGATCACCCGCATCCGCGGCGTCGCCGGCCTGGGCAGCGGCGGGCTGGTCTCGGAGCGGCCCTACCGCGCACCGCACCACACGATCACGGCGCAGGGCCTGGTCGGCGGGGGGAGCACGCCACGGCCCGGAGAGCTGACGCTCGCCCACCGCGGTGTCCTCTTCCTCGACGAGCTCGCGGAGTTCGGCCGCCCGGCCCTCGACGCGCTCAGGCAGCCACTCGAGGAGGGACGCGTCGAGATCATGCGCGGCCAGCGGACCATCGAGTTCCCGGCCCGCGCGATGGTCGTCGCCGCCACCAACCCGTGTCCGTGCGGCCGGCCCGCCGACCGCTGCACCTGCGACGCGCTCGCCCT
>JBJMLJ010000427.1:0-11534 GCA_045805365.1 Thermoleophilaceae bacterium | reverse complement strand
TGTCGAGGGCGACCATGAACACGCCGAGCGAGGCGAGCACGAGGGTCCAGGTCTTGTGCGGCATTTCGAAGTACCTCCGGGTCGGGGCCGGCGGATCCGGCCTTTCCCCTACGACGAACGGACCGGCCCCGGATCGACAGCGCTCTACGCTTGCCTCGCCGACGCCCTGTTCGCCGTCATCCGTGAGGCCGGTCCCGCCTGGGACCGCTCCCGTGCGATGCGCGAGCAGGACGCTTGGGACGAGCACGCGGCCTTCATGGACGGCCTGGCCCGGGACGGCTTCATCGTCGAGGGCGGCCCGCTGGGGGACGGCTCGCGCGCCCTCCACGTAGTCGAGTCGGAGAGCGAGGAGGCGGTGAGGCAGCGGTTCGCGGATGACCCGTGGGAGCCGCCGGGCCTCTTTCGGGTGGCCAGCGTCGAACGCTGGCAGATCCTCTTGCGCCGCTAGCCGCCGACCGGCCGGAGCACGACCTGGCCGAGGATCTGGGCCTGGTTCTTCTTGGCCTTGGTCGGCGCCTTCAGCTTGGGGATCGTCCCCCGGAGGACCGAGACCCCGGAGTGGCCCCGATTCTGGTCGATCGGCTCACGTGAGACGTCGATGTACTTGAACCGGGCGTAGTCGGTCGGAAGCGGCCCCGCGCCCTGGTAGGTGCCCTGGGCGTTCGTGACCTGGGCGCCGAGCGACTTGGCGTCGGTACGGCTGTTGTAGAGCCAGACCTCGTAGGCCTCGCGCTGGCGGTTGGGCGGCAGCGTGGCCTGGACGATCACCTGGCGCTGGTTGCCGCGCTGGGCGATCACGGCGATGCCCGCCGTGCGACCGCCCGCCGGCTGCGACGTCGGGGCGGCAGAGCTGGTTTTCTTGTCCTTGTTGTCGCTGCCCGTGAGGACGCCGACGGGCCAGAGCAGGACGACGACCAGGAGCGCGACGATCGCGATCCCGCCGCCCCAGAGCATCCGCCGCCGGCGGACCGCCTCCCTGGCTGCGGGGGAGAGGCTGAGGCGCGAGGGGGCCGCCGCCGACGGCTTGTCCTCGCGCTCCTCGCGGCGCTCCTCACGGCGCGGCTTGCGCTCGCGGGCGGCTCCCCGGGTCGCCCGCTCGCCGGCGGGCACCTGGGGCAACCCGTCCTCGTACAGGGTGTCGAGCGAGTCGAGCAGGGAGCGGGTCCAGGCCCGCGCCGCCTCGGAACGGCGCAGGTGGCCCTTCGTGGCGGTCGCCTCGGGGCCGGTCTGCTGCCCGAGGACGTAGTCGGCGAGCTGCCCGCGCCAGTCCGACTCAACCTGGTCTGCGGTGATCGGGGTAAGCGTGACGAGGGCGTCGCGAGCAAGCTCTCGAACCCGGTCCTCGGAGAAGCCGAGCAGGTCCGCGAGCTCGTCGTAGCTCTTCCCCCGCTGGAGGACGAGCTCGACTATCGCCCGCTGATCGGCCGACAGCTGGTCGAACGTGGCCATGCTGGCCGAACTGTAGCCTGCGCCGCATGACGGAACCGCAGTTCCCCCCGACCGAGAAGACGATGGACGCGGCCATCGGCTTCGAGCATCTGGGGGCCGGGGACGGCCAAGCCAGGGGGCGCTTCGAGATCACGGACAGCGTCCGCCAGCCTTACGGGATCGTGCACGGGGGCGCCTACGCGGCCGCCGCCGAGTCGCTGGCCTCGGCCGCGACCTTCATGGCCGTGCACGGCGAGGGGATGCTCGCGATGGGCCAGTCGAACCACACGAGCTTCCTGCGCCCGGTCTCCCAGGGGACGATCCATGCCGAGGGAACAGCCAGGCACAGGGGCCGCACGAGCTGGGTGTGGGAGGTCGAGTTCAAGGACGACGAGGGCAGGCTCTGCGCCCTCTCGCGGGTGACGATGGCGGTCCGCCCGGCACCCTCAGCCGAGGGCGCGTAGCCGCCGGGCCGCCGGCTCGACGCGGCTCTCCCAGCGGTTGGTGATCGGCAGCCGCCTGTCGCGGCCGAACGCCTTGGTGGAGATCCGGATGCCGGGCGGCGCCTGGCGGCGCTTGTACTCGGCCCGGTCCACGAGCCGGATCACCTGCTCGACCTCCTCGGCGGGGAGCCCCTGGCTCACGAGCTCGCCGGCGTCGAGGTCCTGCTCGACATACCCGGCCAGGATGCGGTCGAGCAGGTCGTAGGAGGGCAGCGACTCGTCGTCGCGCTGCTCATGGCGGAGCTCGGCCGAGGGCGGACGGTCCAGCACCGATTCCGGCACGAGAATCCGCCCCGCGTCCTCGTTCCGCCAGCGGACGAGCCTGTATACCCAGCCCTTGAAGACGTCCTTGAGCACGGCGAAGCCGCCGGCCATGTCGCCGTACAGCGTGGCGTAGCCGACCGACATCTCTGACTTGTTGCCGGTCGTCAGGACGAGCCAGCCGAACTTGTTCGAGAGCGCCATCACCACGTTCCCGCGGATGCGCGCCTGGACGTTCTCCTCGGCGATGTCGGGCTCGCGCCCCGCGAACGGCTCCTTCAGGAGCTCGTCGTACGCCTGCATCGCGGCCTCGATCGACAACTCGAGGAACTCGGCGCCGAGGTTCTCGGCGATGGCGCGTGCGTCCGCCCGCGTGCCCTCGGACGAGTACGGCGAGGGCAGCGAGACGCACGTCACGCGCTCCGGGCCGAGCGCGTCGACGGCCAGCAGCGCCGTCAGGGCGGAGTCGATCCCGCCGGACAGGGCCAGCACGACGCGCTCGAAGCGGTTCTTCTCGACGTAGTCGCGCAGGCCGGTGCGCAGGGCCGCGTAGACCTCCGCCTCGGGCTCGAGCAGGTCCGCCACGCCGCCGCCGACCTCCTCGGGCGCGCCGACGCCCTCGAGCTCGAGACGTGTCAGGCAGGCGGCGCCGGCCGCCTCCCGCCGCTTGGCCGACCGGTGACGAGGGTCGCGCAACCGCGCCGCGGCGACAGCTCCCGGGTCGACCGCACAGGTGACGAAGGCCTCCTCGAACTGCGGCGCCCGGGCCACGACCTCCCCGTCCTGGTCGATCGCGACGCTGTGGCCGTCAAAGACAAGCTCGTCCTGGCCGCCGACGAGGTTGCAGAAGACGACGGCCACGAGGCTGTCGCGGGCGCGCTGGACGAGCATCCGCTCGCGCTCGAGCCCCTTGCCGGCGTGGTACGGCGAGGCCGACAGGTTGACGATCAGCTCGGCCCCGGCCAGGGCCTCGGTCGTCGCCGGCGGGCCGGGCTCCCAGATGTCCTCGCAGACCGTTACGCCGATCCGCACGCCGTCGAGCTCGAACAGGGCGGGCTCGGAGCCGGCCTGGAAGTAGCGCTGCTCGTCGAAGACGCCGTAGTTCGGCAGGTGGATCTTGCGGTACACGCCGGCCACGCGGCCGTCGGCGAGGACGGCGGCCGAGTTGTAGACGTCGTCGGCCCGCTCCGGGAAGCCCACCAGGGCCACGATTCCGCGTGTCTGCGAGGCCAGCTCGTCGAGCGCCGCCCGGGCGGCGTCGAGGAAGCTCGGCTTGAGCAGCAGGTCCTCCGGCGGGTAGCCGGTGAGCGCCAGCTCGGGGAAGACGACCAGGCTCGCGCCCTCGTCGCGGCCGCGGGCGATCCCGTCGGCGATCTTGCGGGCGTTGCCCGCGGTGTCGCCTACGGTCGGATTTATCTGCGCGAGGGCGACGCTGAGCGGCTGCACGCCCTCAATTCTCGCAGGGGCTCAGCCGGTCAGCACTGGTAGAAGCCCCAGATGTGCAGGAGCTTCCGCGGCGTCGGCGCGCCGCAGCCGTCGCCGCCCGTGTCGCCCTTGTCCTTCCACCCGTGATGCTTGAGCCGGCGGAAGCGCTCGGGCTGGTCCTGGTAGCCGAGCTTCGGGTCCTTGAACGACGCCAGCGCATAGTGGGTGCTGCCGCAGCGGCCGTAGTAGACCGAGCCCTTCCTCGGCCCCTTCCACGACGAGCTGTGAGTCAGCCGCTTGTGCGCCTGCTTCAGCGCCTTCCTCACCTTCTTCGTCGATTCGAGGTTGACGCAGTGCCTGGCGGCGTCGCTCGCGACCGGGACGGACAGCGCCACAACGACAGCAGCGAGGGTCAGCAGGGCCGCGAGCGGGATGCGAGTCCGCATGCGCTCACCTTAACCCGATCTCGGTCGCCGATCCATCTTGTGGGGCCAGGAGCCCCAAGAACTGGATCAGCGACCGTGCAACTACCTCACGCGTCGTAATAGAGCGCGAACTCCCACGGGTGCGGGCGCAGCCGCACCTGGTCCGCCTCCTCCTTGCGCTTGTAGTCGATCCAGGTCCGCACGAGGTCCTCGGTAAAGACCCCGCCCTTGAGCAGGAACTCGTGGTCCTCCTCGAGCGCGTCCAGCGCCTCGTCGAGGGAGTGGGGGACGTGCTTGATCTTGGCCAGCTCCTCCTCGGGCAGGTCGAACAGGTCGACGTCCACGGGCTGGCCCGGGTCGACCCGCTCCTGGATGCCGTCCAGGCCCGCCATCAGGAGGGCCGAGAAGGCCAGGTAGGGGTTGCAGCTCGGGTCCGGCGGGCGGAACTCGACCCGCTTGGCCTTGGCCGCGGCCGAGTAGACCGGGATCCGGCAGGCGGCCGAGCGGTTGCGCTGGGAGTAGACGAGGTTGACCGGGGCCTCGTAGCCCGGCACGAGCCGGCGGTAGGAGTTGGTCGTCGGCGCGCAGAACGCCATCAAGGCCCGCCCGTGGCGCAGGATCCCGCCGATGTAGTTGAGCGCCTCCCGCGACAGCAGGCCGTAGCCGTCGAAGTCGTACATCACGTTCTCGCCGCCCTTGAACAGCGACTGGTGGACGTGCATGCCCGACCCGTTCTCCTCGTAGACCGGCTTGGGCATGAAGGTCGCCGTCTTGCCGGCCTGGGCGGCCACGTTCTTGACCACGTACTTCTGGAGCTGGAGGTGGTCGGCCATTCTCGACAGCGGCTGGAAGCGGACGTTGATCTCCGCCTGCCCGGCCGAGCCGACCTCGTGGTGGTGAAACTCGCAGTGGATGCCCATCGACTCGAGGGTGGTGACCATCCGCGCCCGCAGGTCGCCGTGCGTGTCCCCTGGCGACGCGGGAAAGTAGCCCTGCTGCGAGCGGAGCTTGTGGCCGAGGTTGGGCTGGCCGTTGCGCTCGGCGCCGAAGCCACGCCCACGGTTCCAGTAGCCCTCGTCGGAGTCCACCTCGTAGTACGCGGTGTTCGCCTGCTGGTCGAATGCCACGTGCTCGAAGATGTAGAACTCGGCCTCCGGGCCCATGAAGCAGGTGTCCGCGATGCCCGTCGAGATCAGGTACTCCTCGGCCTTCCGGGCGATGTAGCGCGGGTCGCGCGAGTAGGCCTCGCGGGTGATCGGGTCGATCACGTTGCAGACGATCGACATCGTCTTCTGCTCGTGGAACGGGTCGATCACGGCGCTCGTCGGGTCGGGTAGCAGCACCATGTCCGACTCCGCGATCTCCTGGAAGCCGCGGATCGAGGAGCCGTCGAAGCCCAGCCCCTCGGAGAAATCGTCCTCGCTCAGGGAGTGGATCGACAGTCCGAGGTGCTGCCAGGTGCCCGGCAGGTCGGTGAACTTGAAGTCCACCATCCGGACCCCGTGCTCCTGGGCGAGCGCGAGGACGTCCTTGGCCTGTGCCTCGCGCCCGTCGAGGAAGCGCTCGATGGTAAGCGGCGTCACTTGATCTCCTCTCCGTCGGCGTCGGCGTCGGCGTCGGCCTTGGGCTCCCCGTTGCCGACACCCGGGATGTGCTTGGCGAGCTCCTCGAACTTCTTGCCGGTCAGGGCCTCGACCACGGCGGGCAGCTCGGCCATGACCTGCGTCACGTCCTTCGTGATCCTGGAGGCGCCGGCCGAGGAGCCGTTGCCGCCGATCATCACGATCTTCTCCGTCTTGGCGAGCGGCGCGGACACGGCGGAGGCGAGCTCGGGCAGGATCTCGAGAACGCGATCGGTGATCGCGGCCTCGTTGTAGCCCTTCCAGCTCTCCGCCTTGGCGGCCATCGCCTCGGCCTCGGCCAGGCCCTTCGCCCGCAGGGCGTCGGCCTCGCCGGCCCCGAGCGCCGCGGCCTGCTCGCGCTGGGCCTCGGCGACCTCCTGGATCTCGCGCGCCTTGGCCATCGCCGGCTCGATGATCTCTGCGGCCAGCTCGCGCTTGCGCCGCTCCACCTCGGCCTGCATCAGCTCGATCGCCTTCTGGCGCTCGATGATCTCCACGCCGAGCTCCTCGGCGCGCACCTGCTGGCGGGTGATCGCCTTCTGGAGGTCGTAGGAGAGATCGGCCTCGGCCGCGGCCTTACGGCCCTCGGCCTTGAACTGGGCGCGCTCGATCTCGTAGTCGCGGCGCGACTGCTCGATCGACCTGTCGGCCTCGTAGCGGGATGCCTTGGCCTCGCGCTCGGCCTCGGCCTCGCCGCGGATCGCGTCGCGCTTGACCTGCGCAGTGCGCGGCCGTCCGAGCGCCTCGAGGTAGCCCTGCTTGTCCGAGATGTTCCGGACGGTCAGCGAGACGATCTCCAGGCCCATCCGATGGAGGTCGGGCTCGGCGAACTCGCGCACCGCGTGCACGAGCCGCTGGCGCTCGCGGTAGACGTCCTCGATCGAGAGCGCGCCCACGGCGGTCCGCATGTGACCCTCGACGGCCTGGAGCGCGGTGCGGACGATGTTGTCCTGGCCGCCCGAGAGGAACTGCTCGGCGGCGCGCTCGATGTCCTCGTCGGAGCTGCCGATCTTGACCATGCAGACGCCGTCCACCTGCACCGGCACCCCGTGCATGGAGTAGGTCTCGGCCGTGCGCACGTCGAACTGCATCAGCTCGAGCGAGAGCCGCTGCACCTTCTCGCGGAAGGGCCGCACGTAGGTGCCGCCGCCGCGGACGACGCGGTAGCCGCTGCCCTTCCGCCGCCGGCGACCCGAGATGATCAGCACCTCGTTCGGGCCGACCTTCGTGTACTGGTGCGCCCAGATCGCGAAGCCGATCAGGACCAGGCCGGCGAGAACGGACCCGCCGATGATGAGCGCTAGCTCCATGCTGCTCGAACCTCCTGTTGAGGGTTGGTGCGGATGGCCTCGGTCTCGAGGCGCTCCGCACGCGGCCGTTCGACCGCGTGTATCTCGACCTCCTCCGCGAAGCGGAGGAACTCGTCGCCGGCGAGGTGACGGCCCACCTGGCGGGCCAGCCCGTCCTCGTCCTGGGCGAGGAAGACGTTGACTCCCGTGTCCTCGAGCGCGACCGCGACGTCGCCGGCGCCGGTGCGGCGCACTGCCAGCTCGAGCCGCGTCGCGTCGGGATCCGTGAGGTAGGCGACCAGGCGGCTGCCGGCGTCCTCGGTATGCGCCTCGGCGGCGGCCCAGATCTCCGGCCGGACGTCCGTCGCATAGAGCCCCGCCGCGGACTTCGCGCCCACCCGGTCGAGCTCGCTGCGGAGGAAGCGGAGCAGGCCGATCACGTCCGGGGCGGCCGGGGGCGTGTCCTCGACGGTCGGCCCGCCGCCCTTGCGCCGCCGCTCGCGACGGCGGAGCTGCGTCGGGCGGCCGACCATGCCCACGACCGGGCCCTCGGCCGAGATGCCCTCGACCGCCGGGAGCCAGAGCTCGCCGTCGGTGTGCGAGCGGAGCAGCGCCGCCGGCTCGACCAGCTTCAGGTCGCGCGGGCGCACCACACCCACGGTCACCTCGTCCGCGCCGTGGACGTAACCGGCTGAGATCAGGTAGCGGCAGACCACCTGGCGGATTCCGGCGAGATCGCGTGCCTTCAGGTTCGGCCCGCCGAGCACCGGGGAGGTGAGCTCACCGCCCTGCTCGTAGACCGGCAGCTCGTAGTCCATCGCGGGCACGCGGAAGTAGCAGAGGGGCAGAGATCGCCCCGGAGCGAGCGTCTCAAGCTGCCGCGCGACCTTCGCCTGGAGGGAGTAGAGGTTCGCCGCCTCGAGTGTCTGGCCGGCCACCTCGCAGACGTGGATCTCCTTGAGGATCGGGTGCGGCGACGGGTTGGGCCGCCGCTGGACCGGCAGGCGCGCCGTCTCCTGGCCGCCGAAGCCGGCCCGCACGCCGAGCCTGTAGACGTAGTCGTCGCCGTCGCCCCGCTCGAGGTAGATCGGGACCGGGTCGTGCTCGCCGCGGTCGGCGATCACGTCCCGGATCCAGCTCCAAATTCGCAAGTGGTTACCTCCGCGGGGCTTCCAGCCCCGCGGTGCCGACCCAACTCTCGGCATCCGGCCTCACGATCAATACCCCCAACCCACGGGCGCCTGGTGCTGTACCGACTCGGGTCCGCGCTCGCCGGTGCGGATGCGGACCGACTGCGCGACGTCGAACACGAACAGGCGCCCGTCGCCCGTCTCACCGGTGTAGGCGGCCGCCACGATCGCATCGACGGCCTTGTCGACGATGTCGCCCGAGACCACCGACTCCACCTTCAGCTTGGGCAGCAGCGAGATGTTGGCCCGCGAGCCGCGGTACTGCTCGGTGTAGCCCTTCTGGCGACCGCAGCCCATGACCTCGGTCACGTTGAGGCCGCTGACGCCGAGCTCGTCGAGCGCGTCCTGCACGTCCTGCAGCCGCTCCGGCCGGATGATCGCCTCGATCTTCTGCATGGGTGACGGCATCGCCTAGCCCTCCTGTCCGCGCGCGGACAATCCGATCGGCACCGGTCTCGGCGTCGGCCTCCCCGCGGGCGGGGCCGGCGGGTGGTACTCCGAGCCCGGAACCGGCATGAACTGCTCCGGGTAGCCCCACATGCCGTGCTCGACCAGGTCGAGCCCGTAGCGCTCCTCCTCGGGCTTCACTCGCAGGCCGTAGGTGGCCTTGATCACGAAGAAGATGAGGAACGAGATCGTGAACACCGACGCGAAGGCGGCGCTGACGCCGAGCCCCTGGACGCCTAGCTGCTTGAAGCCATCGCCGTAGACCAGCCCGCCCTGGCCGATCCCGTTGAGCTCGGCGAGGCGCGGCGAGGTGAAGAGGCCACAGGACAGCGTTCCCCAGATGCCGGCGATCCCGTGAGCGGATAGGGCCCCAACCGGGTCGTCCAGCACCTTGTCGATCGCTATCACCGAGACGACCACGATCACGCCGGCCACGAAGCCGATGATCGGCGCCGCCCAGAACTCCACGTAGCCCGACGGCGCCGTGATCGCGACCAGCGCGGCAATCGCGCCGTTCCCGGTCATGCCGATGTCGAAGGTGCGCGTGATCAGCCAGATGGTCAGCATCGCTCCGATCACGCCGGACGCCGCGGCCAGGTTGGTGACGACGACGATGTCGGCGAAGCGCCCGCCGATCGCGCCCAGGGTCGAGCCCGGGTTGAAGCCGAACCAGCCGAACCAGAGGATCAGCACCGCGAGGCCCACCAGCGGCATCGAGTGGCCGGGAATCACGTTCGGCTTGCCGTCGGGCCCGTACTTGCCCTGCCTCGGGCCGAGCAGCAGCAGCGCGGCGAAGGCGCCGGTCGCGCCGATCAGGTGGACGACGGTCGAGCCCGCGAAGTCCTGCATATGGAAGTTCGCCACCAGCCAGCCGCCGCCGAAGATCCAGTGGCTTACCACCGGGTAGATGACGGCGCTGAAGATCACCGCATAGATCAGGTAGGCGCCGAATTTGATCCGCTCGAGCGTCGTCCCCCAGACGATCGCGAGCGAGACCGCGCAGAAGACGAACTGGAAGAAGAACTTGGAGGAGACCGTGGCCTGCGAGAAGGCCATGGCCGGGAAGGCGTCGTTGCTCGTCGTGTTCAGGAAGGCGCCATGGGTGCCCGCCAGCCAGCCCGAGCCGCCGAAGGCGAGCGCGAAGCCGATCGCCCAGTAGCAGAGGGCGGCTATCGAGAAGTTGGCGAGGACCTTCGGCACGACCGTGCCGGCGTTCTTCATCCGCGAGAAGCCGATCTCGAGGAACATGAAGCCGAGCTGCATGAGCATCACGAAGACGGCGGCGACGATCACCCAGGTCGTCTGGACGGCCGCGGTGAGGTCCGTGATCTGGTGCTTCAAGGGCGGTCCTTTCGCTCGCGAGGGGAGGCATCGCGAGTCTGCGACCGCCGGGGCGTCAAGTCATTCGCCCCGCGTACAGGATTTGCGCCGCGGCGTTTGTACGCGTGGAGGGGTGGGTTAGACGCCTACCCGGCTGACCCGTGCCTCGGTGCAGTCGGCCAGGCGGCGCGGATCCACGCAGAAGAGGCTGTGCGGGTCGCCGGCGGCCGCCCAGACGCGCTCGTGGCGCAGCAGGGCCTCGTCGAAGACCACGGGCAGTCCGTGACCCACCGGCGGCACGCCGCCTATGGCGAAGCCGGTCGCGGCGCGCACCTCGGCGGCCGCCGCCTGCCGCACCTCGGCCACGTCAAGGACTTCGGCGACCTTGTCGGGGTCGATCCGGTGCTCTCCGGAGGCGACGCAGACGACCGGCTCGCCGTCGCATACGAAGACGATCGACTTGGCGATCTCCGCCTCCTCGCATCCCACTGCCTTCGCGGCGTCGCCCACGGTCCGGGTGGAGTCCTCGAGCTGCTGGACCGTCACGTCGAGGCCCAGCGTCCGGGCCATGTCAACGACTTTCCCACGCATCTTGTTAGAACTAACTCTACGCGCCGGTAGGAGTTACGGCGCCGCCAGCCGGCTGCGTCGCGGCGGTGAGCTCGACGCCGGCCGCCTCGGCCAGCTCGGCGAGCGACTCGCGGAGATGCTCGGCAAGGGTCTCGAGGTCCCAGAGCAGGTCGTAGTCGCCCACGAGGCCGAAGTTGATGCGGCCGTTGTAGCTCATGAGGGCGATGCCGAGGCCCTGGTTGCGGGCCAGCGGGACCATCGGGAAGGGCTGCTTGAGCTCCCTGCCGAGCAGGTAGAGCGGGAACTGCGGGCCGGGCACGTTCGTGACGACGAGGTTGAAGAAGCGCTGCCGCGACATCAGCCGGGATGCCTGGCCCATCACCGTGGCAGGGGCGAAGCCGCTTAGCTGGGTCAGGACCTGCGCTCCCACGGCCTGGCCGCCCTGCTTGAGGCCCTTGAGCTGCTCGCGGACCACGTCCAGCCGGGCGAGCGGCTCGTGGCACCAGACCGGCAGCGGCGCCATCATCGCCGCGACCCGGTTGCCGAGGGCGCCGCGCTCGAGATCGGTGCGGACGCTCACCGGAACCATCGCCTTGAGCTCGAGGCCGTCGGTGTTCTGGCCCTGGCCGCGGAGGTGGCGTCCCAGCGCGCCGGCGACCGTCGCCAGCACGACGTCGTTGACGGTCCCGCCGAGCTGGTCCTTGATCGCCTTCAGGTCGGCCAGGTCGGCGCGCACCCAGGTAAAGCGGCGGTGCGGGCCGATTGGCTTGTTGTAGGGGCTGCGCGGTGCGGCGTTAATGCCCGCCCAGGCCATCGCACCGACCCCGACGGCGGCCTCTCGGGCGCCCTCCAGCAGGCGGCGCGGGCCGCGTACGGCGGCGCGGGCCGTGCGGGAGATCTCGGTGGGAACGGTCGTCCGCTCGATGAGGGCCTCGCCGAGAAGCTGGGCCCGCGAGGGCAGCGGCCGCGGCAGCCAGCGGTCGCCGGGGTCCGGCGGAGCGGCCGGCTCGGGCGATGTGTCGAACAGCACGGTGACGATGTCCACGCCCGAGAT
>JBJMLJ010000426.1:0-3853 GCA_045805365.1 Thermoleophilaceae bacterium | reverse complement strand
TCGGGCGCCAGCTCGCGCTCGAGCTCGGCCAGCTCGGCGATCGACCCGGTCTCCACCAGCTCGCGCAGGCGCGCCTCGATCCCGGGCCCCACGCCCCGCAGCTCGCGAGCCCGCCCGGACCTGACGACCTCCGCGACCGGAATGGTCGCGTCGCGAACCGTGTCCGCCGCGCGCCGGTAGGCGCGCGGCGTGTACGGGTTGGCCTCGGCGAGCTCCAGGAGCGAGGCGAGGGCCTCGAGACGGTCGGCGATCTCGCGGTTGTCCACGCCCCCAGTGTCGCGTCCATCAGCTCATCGGGCCTGCGCCGGCGCCCATGGCGGCGGGCCGATGACCTCCTCGTTGTGCCGCGCGCCGACCTCGCTCAGCCTGGCGATGTCGATGGGACCGGGCTCCGGCAGGCCGGGCGCCTCGGCCGGCCGGCCGAGCTCGCGGAAGAAGGCCTCCATCCCGCCCGGCACGCCGATCGCGAGCATCCGAACCGGCTCGTCGCCGGCGACCCGGAAGGCGTGCGCGATCCCGAGCGGCAGGAAGGCGAACGAGCCCGCCTCGGCGCGGTAGCGCTCCTCGCCGCAGACGATGTCGAGCGCTCCTTCGAGGACGTAGAACGCCTCGGCGTCTTCACCAAGGCCGCCTAGGCGCCGGGATCAGGCAGGTTCCAGCCGAAGTAGACCTCCGTCCTGACGATCCTGTCCGCGTCGTCGAAGGTCAAGACCTCGGTGTTGCGCCCGCCGCTGCCGTCGGGCCGGCGGAGCTCATAGGTGACGATCACCTCGTCGCCGGACTCGACCAGGCGGACGAACTCGAACTCCTGGTCCCCGCCCGCTCCGGGCCAGCAGCGCTCGAACCAGCCCCCGCGATCGAGCTTCGGATCGGGCGGACTGGAGAAGGTGAAGTCCTCGGCCAGGTGCTCCTCGAAGAAGCCCCGGTCAGTGGCCGCGAAGGCCTCGTAGCTCTCGCGGGCGATGCGGACTCGGTCGCCGGCCGCCATGGCGGCCATTCTCCTACGACCGGATCGAAGCGAGCGGCGACCAGCCGCTGGCGGCCGTCGCGCTGCCCGAGCGCCGGAGCCTCGCCCGCAGCTGCCAAACCCGGTTCCTCCGCACGATCCTGAAGCGGAGCCGGGTCCCGGTGGTGGCCGTTCGGACGACGCGCCAGCGCCCGCCCGCCTGGCGGCGCTCGACGTCGAAGCCGAGGCCGGCCGCCGGCCGGGTGCTCGACCAGACCACCACCACGTAGCGGCGGATCTTGATCCGGTAGCGGCGGTGGTGCGGGCGACGGTGGCGCACCCGGACGCGGACGCGCTTGCGCCCGATCGAGAGCGAGACCGGAACCCTGATCGTCCCGTGCATCTGCCTGGGATGCACTCGGCAGTAATAGGCCTGGGTGCCTGCCTCGAAGACCCGCTGGACGGTCGTCCCGGGCCCGAAGCCGGGCGGGTTGGCGGGGGTCCCGCCGTAGCTGCCGCCGAGGTCCCACAGGCCGTGGTCCTCGGTCGCCGTGTGCGGGACGAGGAAGTCGGTGTTCCGCCAGCGCACGGTGTCGCCCACCCTGACGTTGATGCTGGCCGGCATGAA
This sequence comes from Thermoleophilaceae bacterium, assembly GCA_045805365.1. Taxonomy (GTDB): domain Bacteria; phylum Actinomycetota; class Thermoleophilia; order Solirubrobacterales; family Thermoleophilaceae; genus DASXBA01. The sequence goes on along the minus strand of JBJMLJ010000426.1, from coordinate 2,279 downwards.
GCTCAGGCCGCCGGTGAAGGCATTGCCGTTAGCGGTCACCTCGGTGGTCGAGGCCTGCGCGCTCGCTGCGAGTGACAGGAGCAGGAACGCCCCGCCGATCGTGATTGCCCCCACGCGCCTCATGGCCCCCCTATCCCGAGCGGAACGTCTTGTGCGCTCGCACGGTCTTCGCGTTGCCCGCCGAGTCGCGGGCCCGGGCGCTCACCCCAATCCGCGCGCGTCGCCGGCCCGCCAGCTTCGCCCGACCGCGTCGCGTCAGGCGCAGCACCACCGTCTTCCTCCCCGCCGCGCCGAAGCGCACCGTCCTCGTCGCAAGCGAGCGCCCCGCCGCCCTGGCCTTCAGCTTCACGGACGCCGCCTCGTCGACCGCTACCCGCACGCGCAGCCTGTGGGATCGCAGGAGCTTGCGCAAGCTCCCGCCGAGGATGCGCAGGCGCGCTGCCGGCGCGGTCGTGTCGGGTAGCGGCTTGCCGGCGGCGACGACCGTCACCTTGCCCTGCATGACGCTGTGGACGCGGCACACGTAGGAGAAGGTCCCTGTGTGGGTGAAGGTGTGGCTGAACGACTCCCCGGCCGGCCCATCCGTGACGAGCGCCGCCGGCACGCCGGGGTGCGACTCGAACGACTCGGCCTGCCCCGGGTCTGAGCTGACCGTGTGGTTCCGGTCCGGGCCCACCCAGCTCCAGCGGACCGCGTCCCCCGGGTGGACGCTCACCGTCGCGGGCATGAAGCTGTAGCCGCCCACGTCGACGGTGGCCGCCCGGGACGCGGCGGGAGCCGCGGCAACGGCGGCCAGCGACGTCAGCGCGACAGCGAGTGTCGCGCGATACCGCGAGCCGGCGGTTGAAATCGCAGCCATGAAGGGCGCCTCGCTGGTGAATACGCGCGCCGGCGCCGAACGGTTCGAGGCCCTACGGGCGGTAGTCCCGGCAGGGCTCGCCCCTGAGGCCGGGGCAGGGCGGCAGGCCGGTCGGAACGGTCACGCTCGGCACCACCGGCAGGACCAGCCTGGACGGCTTGCGCTTGGAGAAGGCGATCGCGACCCTCGCGGACCCCTTCGAGGGCTTCGGCTTGCTGAACGACCAGATCGGCTGATCGCCGTTCGGCGCGCTGATCGTCACGCGGATCCGGGAGCCGGCCCTATAGGCGTGGCCCTCGTAGTAGAGCGGGATCACGACCTTCACGAAGCGCTTGCGCGGGAGCGACGAGACGTCCCGCGCCCGGAGGCTCAGGACGGGCTCGAGCGGCGTGCTCTTCCGGCGATCGAGCTTGCGCTCGTTGCCTCGCACCCAGCCGTTCTGGACGAAGGTCTCCTTGCCGTCGGGCCTGACCTCGCTGATCGTCGCCTGCAGGTCGACGTCCTTGCGAGACGAGCGGACCCAGAGGCGCAGGGCGCCGGCACCTAGCACGGTCGTGTCGCTGCGCAACGGGCTGCTCAGGTAGGAGATCGCGTTGCGGGCCGGGTTCTGGACCCACTTGTAGGGCGGCGTCGCCGTCCAGAGGCCGCCCGGGCCGCCGGCCGTGTCACCGCTGAAGTCGGTCAGGGCACGGGCGTGGGCGTTCCACCTGAACCTGTTGATTCCCCTCCGGGCGGAGCGCCCGTCGCGCAGCGTGCGGCCGGCCCCCAGGTACCAGGAGCGGGCGACGGTGCCCGGGATCGGGAAGCGGGCGAAGGACCGTTCGAAACCGGGCTTCGGCTGGCCGGGGGCAGAGCCGCCCGCTCCGTTGTCGAACAGGACCCGGACCGACGGAAGCTTCTCGAACGCCGCCAGCGCGCCCGCGTATGTCGGCTGCTGCTGGATCGGATCGGGCGGCATGGTGACCCCCGAGATTCCCATCGCCTCCTGGTAGATGACCGGCCCCGCCGCCTGGAGCTCGGCCGAGTAGGTGATCGGCGCCTGGCGCGCGACGTAGAGCTCCAGGAAGTCGTACACCCGGTTGGCCGTCTCCGGGTCGAGCGAGTCGACGTGGGTCCCGTTGGTGAAGGTGAACCACTTCCGCCGGGTGCCGCCGAAGTTCTCGGCCAATGTCGGGCAGTGACCGCCCGTCTGCTCGTCCGTGAACTGGCAGGCCATGAACACCGGCACGTTGATCTTCTTGACGAAGGTGACCGGCGCCAGCGGATCGGCCACCTTGGGCTTGTAGTGGTTGTTGACCCGAATCTTCGCCAGCAGGTCCGCGGCCTCGCCGTGGAGGACCTGGTTGTCCTTGCAGGTCGTGTCGCCCTCCTGGATGCGCTTGTAGGCCCAGCCCTGCCCGGTGTCGGGTCCGGCGGGCTT
>JBJMLJ010000425.1:0-2410 GCA_045805365.1 Thermoleophilaceae bacterium | reverse complement strand
GTGGAGGGCCCCGCCGGCGTCGGCAAGACCGAGCTGGCCAAGGCGCTCTCCCGAACGACCGAGCGGCGCCTCATCAGGCTTCAGTGCTACGAGGGCCTCGACGAGGCCAAGGCGCTCTACGAGTGGAACTACCGCAAGCAGCTCCTGCGCATCCAGACCGAGGCCGCGGACACCGGCTGGCAGAGCGTCAAGGAGGACATCTTCGGCGAGGAGTTCCTGCTCTCGCGGCCGCTCCTGACCGCCATCACGGTCGACGAGCCCGTGGTGCTCCTGATCGACGAGATCGACAAGACCGACCAGGAGTTCGAGGCGATGCTGCTCGAGATCCTGTCCGACTTCCAGGTCTCGATCCCCGAGCTGGGCGTGGTCGAGGCGCGTACGCAACCGCTCGTCCTGCTCACCTCGAACAACTCGCGCGAGCTGACCGAGGCGCTGAAGCGGCGCTGCCTCTACCTCTGGCTCGACTATCCGACCGTCGAGCGGGAGCTCGAGATCGTCCGGCTGCACGCCCCCGACCTCAGCGAGCAGATGGCGCGCAAGCTCGTCGAGGTGGTGCACATGATTCGGTCGCTCGACCTCAAGAAGCCGCCCTCGATCGCGGAGTCGATCGACTGGGCCCGCGCGCTGCTCCTGCTCGGCGCCGACGACATCGACCAGGCCGTGCTCGAGCGGACGATGAGCATCATCGTCAAGCACCGGACCGACCTCGACCTCGTGGCCGAGCGCGTCGGGGTGAAGCTCACCGATGGACTCAGGCAGCAGGCGGGGTAACCCCGCGCTCTACGGGGGCATGCCCGAGGGCGGCCTGCCGGGCATGGCGCCGCGGCTGCTCGAGTTCGCCGACGAGCTGCGACAGGAGGGCGTCGCGGTCGGGACCTCGGAGCTGCTCGACGCGTTCCAGGCGCTCGACGCCGTCGCCTGGACCTCGCGCGAGGCCTTCCGCGAGGCGCTCGCCGCGACCCTCGCCAAGTCCCAGGAGGACAGGCACGTGCTCGACGTCCTCTTCGACCGCTTCTTCTTCCGCGCGGTCGAGAAGGAGGCCGTCGAGCGCGGGCTGAAGGAGGAGCGTTTCCAGGGCGCCGAGGACCTCGACCTCGACGCGCTGCGAGAGCGCATCCGCGAGGCGATCCGCGCGGGCTCGGACGGCGAGATGCGCGACCTGGCCCGGCTCGCGATCGCCGCCTTCGGCCGCCAGGGCGAGGGCTCCGGCGTGATCGGCGTCGACGTCCAGCGGATCCGGCGGACGCTCGGCCTGCGCGCTGAGCGAGGCGGCCCCGAGGACGACCCGGAGGCCGTGCCGCGCGACCAGCTCCAGGAGTTCGAGCGCCACATCCGCCGTGAGCTGGAGCGGCAGCTGATCGAGCGGACCGAGTCGCTGCCGCCGTCGAAGCCGCTGCGCGAGTTCGACCGCGCGCTGCCCTCGAGCCCCGCGCAGGACCTGGGCGCCGTCCATCGGGTGGTCGCTCAGCTCAAGCGCCGGCTCGCCTCCCAGGGCCGCGAGCACCGGGGCCGGCGCCGCTCCTGGGTGATCGACGTCCGCCGCACGCTGCGGGCCTCGCTGGAGACCGGTGGCGTTCCGCTGAATTTGAAGTACCGGCCCAAGCGGCCGCGACGGCCCGAGCTCTACGTCCTCTGCGACGTCTCGACGAGCGTGACGAGCGCCAGCGTCTTCTTCCTCTCGACGCTGCACGCCCTTCACGACCAGTTCCGCAAGCTGCGCTCGTTCGTGTTCGTCGAGCGGATCTCCGAGGTCACGGACGTCTTCGAGCGCGAGCGCAGCTTCGAGGCCGTCTCGCGGGCGATAGCCACCGACGCCGGCGTGGCCGACGTCTCCGGCTACACCGACTACGGCCGGGTCTGGCTCGAGTTCCTCGACAAGGTCCTCGACGACCTCGATCCCCGCTCGACGGTGATCGTCCTGGGCGATGCCCGGACCAACGGCCGCGAGCCCCACGCACGGGTCTTCGGGCAGGTAGCCGAGCACGCCGGCCGCACCTTCTGGCTCAATCCGGAGCCCGAGCTCTACTGGAACTACGGCGACTCGGTGATGGCCGCCTACGAGCCGTATTGCGACGGCGTCTTCGAGTGCTGGACCACGAAGCAGCTCGAGGCCTTCGTCAACACCCTGGCGAACGAGCGCGCCCTCGTGGCATGATCGCGGCGTGGAGCCGCTAGCGGCACCGGAAAGAGCTGCCGCCCGACCGCGGGCGCTGCAGGCGGCCACGATGTGCGAGGCCTTCCAGGCGACCGCCGCCGAGGCCGCGCAGCTGCCGGCGCTGCGGTTGAAGGACACGGACTACGAGTGCAGCTGGGGCGAGTTCGCCGAGACCGTGAAGCGACGGGCGGCCGGGTTCGCGGCGCTCGGCGTGAGCCGCGGCGACATCGTCGGCTTCATGCTCGTCAACCGGCC
>JBJMLJ010000424.1:0-1541 GCA_045805365.1 Thermoleophilaceae bacterium | reverse complement strand
CTCGGCGGGACCGGCCAGCCGGCCGGGCCGAACTGGCCGAAGCTGACCTCGGACTGGATGGTCGCGAACCCCCTGATCGGGAGCTTCGGCGCGAGCGACCACAAGACGGTCGTGGCGCTCACCCGCTCGGGCCGGATCCTGGCCTACCGGACGGCCGCGCCGGCCTGCTCGCCGGGCTCCTGGCCCCGCTTCCACCACGACAACGCCAACTCCGGCTTCTACGGCCGCGACGCAATCCCGCCGGGCAAGCCGACGGGCGTGTCGGTGTCGGGCGATGCCCTGACCTTCACCGGAGTCGGCGACGACCTGCTGTGCGGGACGCCGGCGCGGTACGAGATCGTGGACGGATCCTCGGTCGCGCGGGCGAACGCAGGCCCGGCCGGCTCTCGCCAGCGGATCGCCCTCCCACCCGGCCACGGCCGCGTCGTGCGCCTCCGGGCTGTCGACGACGCCGGCAATCCGGGCCCCGCCGTGGTCGTCGAGACCCGGCCCTAGTTCTCCCCCCGGCGAGGCGTAATCCTGCGTCGGGGCTACCCTGACGTGGGATTCGTCATGGCCAAGACGCTCGTAATCGCAGAGAAGCCATCCGTAGCGCGCGACCTCGCGGGCGCGCTTCCAGGTGCCTTCAAGCAGTCGAAGGACAAGACCAGCCTGGTCGGAGACGACTACGTCGTCACCTGGGCGGTGGGCCACCTCGTGGGCCTCGCGGAGCCCGACGCCTACGACCCGAAGCTCAAGAAGTGGCGCTTCGCCGACCTGCCGATCATCCCCGACAAGTTCAAGCTCGTCCCCAACGACTCCAAGTCCGAGAAGCAGCTGAAGGCCATCCACAAGCTGATCAAGGACGACGAGATCGAGACGATCGTCAACGCCTGCGACGCCGGCCGCGAGGGCGAGCTGATCTTCGCCTATGTGTACGAGACCGCGAAGGCGAAGAAACCGGTCAAGCGGCTCTGGCTCAACTCGATGACGAAGAGCGCCATCGCGGACGCCTTCGAGCGGCTCCGGAACGGCGACGAGATGGAGAGCCTCGAGGCCGCCGCCCGCTCGCGCTCGGAGGCCGACTGGGTCGTTGGCATGAACGCCACGCGGGCGGCCTCCATCCGCCTGCGGGCGGCCTTCGACGGGGCCGTGTCGCTGGGCCGCGTGCAGACGCCGACCCTGGCGCTGGTCGCCCGCCGCGAGGTCGAGATCCGGAACTTCAAGCCGGAGCCCTACTGGCTCGTCGAGGCGAGCTTCGCGGCGGAGGGCGAGCGCGTGTACTCCGGCCGCTACATGGGCGGCAAGCGGATCGCCGAGGACGAGGCGGCGAAGATCGTCGAGGAGACCACCGGCAAGCCGGGCGACATCACGAAGCTCGAGAAGAAGGAGGAGCGCGAGCAGCCGCAGCTCCTCTACGACCTCACCTCGCTCCAGAGGCACGCCAACACCCTCTACGGCTTCTCCGCCCGGCGGACCCTCGCCGCCGCCCAGCGGCTCTACGAGGAGCACAAGGCGATCACCTACCCGCGCACCAATTCGCGCTACCTGACCGGCGACCT
>JBJMLJ010000423.1:0-1743 GCA_045805365.1 Thermoleophilaceae bacterium | reverse complement strand
GCGCTCGCTGAACGGCTTGCCCGCCCCCTTGATCCCCTCGGGGAACACCGCGACGAGCTCGTCGCGCTCGAGCAGCTGGATCGCGTTGTAGGGCGACGCCACGACGCCGCCGACCTTGCGCATCGCCACCGAGACGAAGGGCAGGTCGAACGCCCAGTTGAGGACGAGGAAGCGCGGGTAGCGCGGCAGCGGATGCTCGCGCTGGATCGCGAACGAGATCATGGTCGCGTCCCAGGGCAGGATCCCGGCGTGGTTCGAGGCCAGGAGGGCGCGGCCGTGCGAGGGCACGTTGTGGACCCCGGTCGTCTTGACCCTCCACCAGCGCTCGTAGAGGAACTCGAAGAACGGGAAGACCGCCTCCACGAACTCCTCGTCGAAGCCCCAGTCGTCCTCCTCGTAGCGGCCGTCGAGCCGCCGGGTCGTGCGCCGGAAGGCGTCGCGGAGGCCGCCGGGGAGCCCGGCCGCCCCGCGCGAGACGGCCTCGGGCAGCTCGAGCCCGGCGTCGAGGCCCTCGCGCAGCCGGCGCAGGAAGCCGATCGCGCGGTCGTCGTCCGCCGCCTCGTAGCGAACCCGCTCGCGCTCGTCGACCCGCGGCGGGGTGGTCACGGCGTCACCGCCTGGCGCAGGTTCGGCAGCACGCGGCGGCCGTCCTGGGTGCGCAGGTAGTCCTCCACGGCTTCGGCGGTCGTGTATCGCGGCTGGTAGCCGACCTCCTCGACCAGCCGGGTCGTGTCCGTGGCGCGGCCGTGCCGCAGGAGCCGGGTGAAGTCGTCCGAGAAGTCGAGCAGCCCGAGCCGCTTGCCGATGCCGGTCACGCCGTCGAAGAACGACGGCACGATGGGCAGGCTGGCCCGGCCCGCCAGCCTGACCATGCGCGTCAGGCCGATCGTGCCGGGGCAGGCCACGTTCACCGCTCCCCTGACCGGATTCCGGACCGCCGCGACCAGCGCCTCGAGGGCATCGTGCTCGTGGACGAACTGGAGCCGCGGGTCGAAGCCGAGGTAGGTCGGGACGACCGGCAGTGAGAGGTAGCGCGTGATCTGGGTGTCGAGCGAGGGCCCGATGCCGGGCTGGTAGCGGAGCATCGTGCAGACGACGCCGGGGTGCCGGCGCGAGTAGGTCTCGAAGTAGTTCTCGATCTCGGCGACGTCGCGCTGGAAGCGCGTCCGCAGCGGGAAGAGCCGGGTCATCTCCTCGGTGAAGAACTGCGGCGCGTGCGGCTCGGAGCCGTAGACCCCCGCCGACCCCCTGATGACGATCGTGCGGATCGTGTCCGACTTCTCGCAGGCGGCGAGGAGCTGGAGCGTTCCGATGACGTTGATGTCGTGCATGGCGGCGGGCGACATCCCCGGCCCCGCGCGGCGCACGATCTGGTTGTGGACGACCGTGTCGACCTCGGCCTCCGGGATCAGCCTCGCGATCACCGCGTTGCGGATGTCCGCTTCGATCAGCTCGGTGCGCTCGAGCTCGAGCTTCGGCCTGCGGGTGTCGAGGCCGACGACGGCCTCGAACTCGGGGTCGCGCTCCAGGCGGCGCGCCAGCGCCCCGCCCACGAAGCTGCCCACGCCTGTGATGAGGACTCGGCGGCCCGCCACCGGCTACTTGCGCTTGGCCGGCAGCCGCTTCTCGATGGCCTCGAGCCGCCGGGCTATGGCGCGCAGCTCGGACTTCAGCTCGCGAATGTCCTCGTGCGTCGCCGGCCGGTTCTCGTCGATCGCCTCCGCCACCGCTCGGCGGCTGCCG
>JBJMLJ010000422.1:0-3463 GCA_045805365.1 Thermoleophilaceae bacterium | reverse complement strand
GGCGGCGATGCGCACGCTCTTCCCCGAGGCGGTCATCCTCGTGCGCGAGGCGCGCGAGGGCTTCGGTACTTGACCCGCCGCGACGTCTCCTTCGAGTCGGCCGGCGTCCGCTGCGCGGCCTGGCTCTACCTCCCGGACGGCGAGCCGCCGCACCCCGCCGTGGTCATGGGGCACGGCTTCAGCGCCGTCCGCGACCAGCGCCTCGACGCGTACGCCGAGCGCTTCGCCGCCGCCGGCCTCGCCTGCCTCGTCTTCGACTACCGCCATTTCGGCGACAGCGAGGGGGAACCGCGCCAGCTCCCCGACATCGGCCGCCAGCTCGACGACTGGCGCGCCGCAATCCGCTTCACCCGCTCGCAGGAGGAGCTCGACGCGGAGCGGGTCGCGCTCTGGGGGAGCTCGTTCAGCGGCGGGCACGTCGTGGCCGTGGCAGCCGAGGATCCGCGGCTGCGGGCCGTCGTGTCGCAGGTCCCGTTCACCAAGGGCCTGACCGCGGTGCTTGCGCTGGGCCCGCGCAACAGCCTGCGCCTGACGGCGGCCGCGCTGCGCGACCAGTGGCGCGCCCTTCGCGGGCGGCCGCCCTTCTACGTTCCGGCGGTGGGCCCGCCGGGCAGCCTCGCCGCGATGACCGCGCCCGAGGCGGAGCCCGGCCTCGCCGCGGTCACGAGCAGCGACTCGACCTGGGTCAACCGCGTGGCGGCGCGCGTGATGCTCCATGTGGGCGGCTACCGCCCCTACGCCAAGCTGAGCCGCGTGGCCTGCCCCGTCCTCGTGGTGGCGGCCGACCGCGACCAGACGACGCCGACGCAGCCGGCGATACGCGCCGCCGAGCGGGCGCCGAACGCCGAGCTCGTCCGCTACCCCGTCGGCCACTTCGAGATCTACGTCGGCGAGCCGTTCGAGCGCGCCGTGGCGGACGAGACCGCCTTCCTCAGGCGGCACCTGCTGGGTCGGTTCGCGCCCGCTGCTCCGCGGCCCGGTCCTCCCGCCCCAGCCGTATCGCCTCCTTGAAGCTCCGCACTCGGAAGATGAAGACGAGAGCGGCGAAGCCGATGCCGAACGTGAGCGCCGCGATCGCGATCTGCTGCCCGACCGAGTAGGCCGCCACGGTCGAGGCCGTGGCCGTTCCGGCGAAGACCTTCGCGAGCAGCGCCTGCTGAACCCCGGCGCCCTGCGGGGTGAAGGGCACCGCGGCCGACACCGCGTTCACGCCGAGCACCAGCAGCACGTTCTTCACCGAGCCGCCCACGTGGAACGCCTCCAGCAGCATCCAGAACGCCGTGAAGCGGAAGCACCAGCCCGCGAACTGCACGGCGAAGACCTCGCGGAAGTAGCGCTCACGGTCGCGCAGGATCGTCAGGCCCTGCTTGACGCGCGCCCAGAACGCCTTGACGCGGACCGACAGGAACGCGAAGCCCGCCAGCGTGCCGATGGCGATGGCGGTGATCAGGAACAGCGTGAAGCGCGGGTGCTGGGCGAAGTAGGAGAGGTCGAAGGCGTCGAGCTTCGCGAAGTCGGGCGGTTTCGGGAAGACGCCCTGCGTGAACGCGAACAGCAGCACCACCGTCCCGATGCAGATGTCGTAGCCGAGCTCGACCGCGAAGCTGGCGGCCACCGCCGGATAGCTCGAGTTCGGCACCGAGGTCTTGGTGAGGAATAGGCGAACGATGTCGCCGCCGCGGGCGGGGATCACGGCGTTGAAGCCGTAGCCGGCGAAATAGGCGCCCCAGATGTCGCGCCAGCGGAAGGACTCGTTCGGATAGGCGGCGCGAAGGATGTTGAACGAGGCCCGCGAGCGCAGCGACAGGTAGATCGTGAACGCGATCAGCGCGAGCAGGAACGGGCCAAGCCTGAGGTCCGCCAGGCTCGAGAAGAACTTGTCGACCGCATCGAAGAAGGAGCGGAACGAGTCGCCGAGGCTGGCCGGGGCGAGCACCGCCCTAACGGTAGGGGCGCTGGACGCTGGCCGCGTCGAGCTCGCCGGCCACCGGGACCCCCGCGAGCGCGAGGGCGATGTCGAGCTCTTCGAGCAGGATCTCGAGCGTGCGCCGCACGCCGTCGGCCCCGGCGGCCGCCAGGCCCCAGATCACCGGGCGGCCGACCATCACCGCGCGGGCGCCGAGCGCCAGCGCCTTGAGCACGTCGGTGCCGCGGCGGATGCCGCCGTCGACGACCACGTCGAGCTCGGCACCGACCTCGTCCACTACGGCCGGTAGCGCCTCGGCTGGCGCGGCGACGGTGTCGAGCTGGCGGCCGCCGTGATTCGAGACGACCACGGCCGCGGCGCCGGCCGCTGCCGCGAGCCTCGCGTCCTCCGGCGTCAGGACTCCCTTGACCAGCACCGGTAGGCGACTGTCGTTCACGAGCTGCTCGAGGTCGTCCCAGCCGAAGCTCGGATCGAACTGCTCCACCATCTCCGGGAGCGACATCCCGGTGCGTCCGCCGACGCTCGGCACCGAGGCGTCTACCCGGAAGCCCGTCCGAAGGTCGCGCTCGCGCCTGCCCTGGACCGGCAGGTCGACCGTGAGGACGAGGGCCTCGTAGCCGTGGTCGGCCGCCGCCGCGACCAGATCGGCGGTCACGCCGCGGTCCTTGAAGACGTAGAGCTGGAACCAGCGCGGCGCCTCGGGCACCGCCTGCGCGAGTTCCGCCGGCGAGGTGGTGGCCAGCGTGGAGAGGCAGAAGGGCGTCCCGGTGGCCGCCGCCCCGCGGGCCGTCTCGGGCTCGGCCTCGGGGTGCACGACCCGGTGGAAGGCCATCGGCGCCACGATCAGCGGGTGGGGCCGCTCGACTCCCAGCAGCGTCGTCGACGGGTCGCGCTGGCTGACGTCCACCAGCACGCGCGGCCGGATGCCGATCCGCCGCCACGCCTCCTCGTTGGCCGCGAGCGTCAGCTCGTCGGCCGCGCCTCCTGCGAAGTAGCCGTGCGGGCCGGGCTCGAGCCGCTCGGCGGCCAGGCGCTCGAAGTCGGCCAGGGTCTCGGGCAGGTCCACTACTTCAGGAGCTTCGACAGACGACGGTCCTTGAGCACGCGCCCGCCCGTCTGCTCCTCCGGGCAGTAGCACATGACGTAGTCCTTGAAGTGGATCGCCTCGATGCGCGCGCCGCAGCGCGGGCAGGGCTCGCCGGCGCGGCGGTGCACCTGGAGCGGCATCGGCAGCTTGTCTGGCACCGTCCGGCCGATGACCTCCTCGTAGTGCTCGAGCGCGGCGCCCATGACCTCCTCGCAGGCGTCGTGGATCGCGGCGATCTGCTCCGGCTCGAGATCGGAGGCGCGCTGGAACGGCGACAGGCGTGCCGTCCAGAGGATCTCGTCGACCCAGGAGCGGCCGATGCCCGCGATCGCGCGCTGGTCGCGCAGGAGCGGGTGCAGATGGCGCGGCTCGTCGAGGATGCGGGCGAGCTCGTCGACCGGAGGCGGCGGGTAGGCGTCGGGACCGAGGGTCGCGACCGACTCGTCCTT
>JBJMLJ010000421.1:0-4350 GCA_045805365.1 Thermoleophilaceae bacterium | reverse complement strand
CCAGGCGACCGCCGCCGAGGCCGCGCAGCTGCCGGCGCTGCGGTTGAAGGACACGGACTACGAGTGCAGCTGGGGCGAGTTCGCCGAGACCGTGAAGCGACGGGCGGCCGGGTTCGCGGCGCTCGGCGTGAGCCGCGGCGACATCGTCGGCTTCATGCTCGTCAACCGGCCGGCGCTGCACCTCAGCGACTGCGCGGCAATGCACCTCGGCGCCACCTGCTTCTCGATCTACAACACGTCGTCGCCCGAGCAGATCGAGTACCTGCTCAGCGACGCCGGCAACCGCGTGGTCATGACCGAGCAGGCCTTCCTCGACAAGGTTCTCGCCGTGCGCGACCGAGTCCCGTCGCTCGAGCACGTGATCGTGGTGGACGGCGACCCGCCCGAGGGCGTGATGTCGCTCGCCGAGCTCGAGGCCGGCGGCGACCCGGGGTTCGCCTTCGAGGCGGCCTGGCGGGCCGTCACGCCCGAGGACGTGCTCTGCCTCATCTACACCTCGGGCACCACCGGCCCGCCCAAGGGCGTGCAGCTCACCCACGGCAACATGATGAGCGAGTGGCGGGCGCTGAATCAGGTCTATCCGAGCAAGCCCCGCGGCCGCACGATCTCGTTCCTGCCCACGGCCCACGTGGCCGACCGCTGGGCGCAGCTCTACGGCTCGATGGTCTACGGCCACACCGTTCACTGCTGCCCGAACCCGCGCGAGATGGTCGAGTACTCGGTGAGCGTGAAGCCGACGGTCTGGGGCGGCGTGCCGAGGATCTGGGAGAAGCTGAAGTCGGTATTGGAGGCGAACATCCAAGCGGAGCAGAGCGCCGCGATGGAGATCGGGCTCCGCCGTGCCCGGGCCAAGCAGGAAGGCGACGTGCCCGCGGAGCTCGAGGCCGAATGGCGCAAGGCCGACGAGCTCGTCTTCTCGAAGGTCCGGGCCATGCTCGGCCTCGACGAGGCCGAGTGGTTCGGCGTCGGCGCCGCTCCCACCCCGCCGGAGGTGATCCTCTTCTTCGACGCGATGGGCATCGAGATCGCCGAGCTCTGGGGCCTCTCGGAGACCTGCGCGGTGGCGACCATCAACCCGCCCGGCGCGGTGCGGATCGGAACGGTCGGCAAGCCGCTGCCCGGAGTCGAGATCGAGCTGGCGGACGACGGAGAGATCAAGGTCCGCGGCCCGATCGTGATGAAGGGCTACCGCAACAAGCCCGAGGAGAGTGCGGAGGCGTTCGACGACGACGGCTGGTTCTACACCGGCGACGTCGGCGAGATCGACGCCGACGGCTACCTGAAGATCGTCGACCGCAAGAAGGAGCTGATCATCAACGCGGCCGGCAAGAACATGTCGCCGGCCAACATCGAGGCGAAGATCAAGGCGGCCGACGGGCTCATCGCCCAGGCCGTAGCGATCGGCGACCGGCGCCCCTACAACGTCGCGCTGATCGTGCTCGATCCGGAGGTGCCCGCGGACGACCCCGACGCCCGGGTCGCCGCCGCGATCGAGAAGGCCAACGCCCAGCTCTCGCGGGTCGAGCAGATCAAGAAGTTCCACATCGTCGACGGCGACTGGCAGCCGGGCGGCGACGAGCTGACGCCGACGGTGAAGCTCAAGCGCAAGCCGATCGCCGAGAAGTACGCGGAGGAGATCGAGGCGCTGTACCTACCGCGGGACCCGTAGCCGGATCTGCCAGCGGTAGCGGGGCAGGTTCAGGCCGTTCACCAGGACGCGCGCCCGGACGCCGAGCGGCCGCCCGGCCAACCGCCGGCCGAGGCGCGTGAGGTGCACCCGTACCGGGAGCTCCTCGTATTGATGGCGCTTGATCCGGGCCTTCCCAAGGAGCCTCCCCCCACCGGTGCGCAGCGAGATGCGGCCGCCGCATGGCACGTTGGCACCCTCGGTACTGGGATCGGGACACGGCACCACGAAACGGACGACGCCCCGGCGTACCCGCGGATACGGCCTCATGAAGTTGTCGTCGCCGAAGATGAGGCTCTCGCAGTCGGGGGCCACGAAGTCGCCGCCGTCGGGGTGGACGTTGTCGTCGCCGCGTCCGCAGCGAGCGAAGTCCGCCGCGCCCCCTCCATCGAGTTCGTCGCTATCTCCCCGTCCGTCCATCCAGTCGCGGCCAGGACCACCCTCGATCGTGTTGGGCCGGCCGTCTCCGACCAGCACATCACTCCCGCGCCCGCCGCGGACGTTCTCGAAGTGGAGCAGGACATCGCCCTCACCAGGCGCGCCATCGGTCCGGTGATCGCCAAGCTGCACGGTGACCGCCCGCCGGTGGCTCGAGTAGACGACAGTGTCGAAACCCGCGCCCCGGCCGCCGTCGAGCAAATCCCTGCCCGCTCCGCCGTCGATCTGGTCGAATCCGCGGCCACCCCTGACGCGGTCGTTCCCTGAGCCCGAATTGACGATTACAGCCGGATCTCCCCGGCCGACGCGTACGGTGTCGGCGCGGTCGCGCGTCGCAACGTGGATCTCGTCGATGAATTCCCTGCACCTGGCCCGGTGACGGCTGATGCTTTTGCAGCGCCCACCGGCCCGCACGGGCGCACCGCGGTCGGAGACGTCGACGACGTCCACGTCCGGCTGGCTGACCACGACATGGTTGGCCTCGCCACGGGCGGCCACGTAGTAGAGCTGTTCTAGGCCGTAGCGATCCGAGTGGACCTTCACGCGCGCCGCGAGCGCGCTGGCGGGCCCGAGGGCGAATATTCCGCAGGAGAGTGCGAGGACTGTGGCGAGGCGTATGCGTGTCATGTCGTTGATCCTCTTGCCCCGCGGTCGGTCCGGCCAGGGCACCCAGGTCCCCCATGCCCGCCCTTAGGTGGACCTCTTCGTCCACCTAGGTGCCAGGCGCGAAACTGCCGGGGACAGGCTGAGGCGGCGGGGGACCGGAAGGCCCCGCCGCCGCCTCAAAGCGCCTTCCGCTTAGTGCCGGCCGGCGCGCTTGAACGCGTGCCGGAGGTCTGGCGCCGCCGCGTCACGCGAGCTCAAGGGCTCCAGGTGGAACCGGTGCTCGATCGTCGCAAGGATGGACGTTGTGTCGTACGTCCGGTGGTCGACGTAACCACGACGTGCCATCCGTGAGATGACGAGGGTGGGGACCCGGGTGCCCGGTCCCCAGCGGTCCACCACCGGCGGAGGCACGTGATCCCAGAAGCCGCCGTTCTCGTCGTAGGTGATGACGATCGCGGTGCGCTTCCAATCCGGCGACCTGCGCACGGCGTGGATCAGGTCCACGACGTGCTGCTCGCCACCCGCCACGTCGGCGTAGCCGGGGTGCTCGTTCTCCGCGCCGATCGGCTTGACGAACGAGACCGCCGGCAGCCTGCCGTCCTTCGCCGCTGCGAGGAAGTCGCTTTCGTCGCGCAGGTGCGAGCGGCCCGGTGTGCCGGGCGCGTACTTCGCGAAGTACGCGAACGGCTGGTGGTGGAACTGGAACAGCGGGTCCGGATTGCCGGCCACCGCGTCGTTCCAGCCGCCCGAGTACCACGCCCAGCTGAGCCCAGCGTCGCTCAGCCGGTCCCCGATTGTCTGACCCGCGAGCGGCGGAAGCCGCTTGCAGTCGGGGGTCCCGGCCTTGAACGGCGCGTTCAGCGGCTGGATCGTGTTGACTGCATAGTCGCCGTCGCTCGCCGTGGTGAGCGAACCGTCGTGACCGGCCGTCGGCAGCCCGTTCCCATCGAGAACGGTATGGCTGTCGCACGCGCCGCCGTCCGCCGGCGCACCCGCGAAGACCGGGGTGCGGGCCGTGATCAGCCACTGGTGGTTCAGGAACGACCCGCCAAAGGCGCCCTGGAAGAAATGATCGGCCAGGGTGTAGCGGCGGGCGTACCGCGCCAGGGGAAGGCTCGACGTGTCGTAATGGCCCATCGTCAGGCCCTTTGCGTCGGACACCGTCGCGAACCTGTCGTTGCGTCCCCCGTCGATCTGAACCTGGTTCTGGTAGTAGCGATGGACCAGGTCGATCGTCTTCTGATTGAGCGGGACGTACGGGTCGATCGCGAATGGCGCGTTCAGGAAGTGGCTGTCGAACGCGTCACCGCTCGCCGTGCTGCAGGCGTCTGCCGGCAGCGGCGGTGAGGTCAGGTGCGGGTCGACCTGCGGCAGGCACTTGAGGGGATTGCCCGCCAGGTCCACCTGCGTCGTGTGGGCCGGGTCGGCGTCGTTCAGCCCGTCGGCGCCCCGAAAGCCACCGTACAGGTTGTCGAATGAGTGGTTCTCCAGGTAGATCACCACGAAGTGCTTGACGCGACCGAGCGACGAAGACTTCTTCGCCTCCGCACCCGGCGCCGCCGCAAGTGCGAGGACGCCGACGCACATCGCCGTGATTGCCAGGAACCAGTGCCGGCTGG
>JBJMLJ010000420.1:0-1883 GCA_045805365.1 Thermoleophilaceae bacterium | reverse complement strand
GTCGAATGGGTCAGCCCTGGCGACTCGATCGAGCCCGGCGTCCGCCACGGCCACGACGGCGTCAGGGAGGCGTTCGGCGCGACGGCGATGGCCTGGGACGGTCCCGACCACTCAGCTGAGGACTTTGTTGAGGGAGGCGACCACGTGCTCGTCACGGTGACCTTCCGCGGCCACGGGCGGGGCAGCGGCATGGAGGCCGAGCGGACCGAGTTCCACGTCTGGACCCTCAGCGGCGGAGCCATCACCCGCTTCGAGTGGTTCTACGAGCGCTCCGACGCGCTGCGCGCCGCCGGGCTGGATGAGCCGCGGACTTAGAGCCGCTCTCGCCGCGCTCGTGCTCGTGGCCGGCTGCGGCGGCGGCGCATCGGGCAATCGGACGTTCAGCTCGCGTCGAGTCCCCTTCACGTTCGAGTACCCAGCCGGGCTCAAGCGCTGCGGCAACTTCGGCGGCTCGATCGTCGTGCTCGGCTGGTGCTCGAGCTCCCCGACCTTCGGGATCACCTCGATCGACTACGTGAGCGCGGGGCGCTACAGCCCGCGGGCGGTGTCGCTAGCGCGGCTGGACGACACGCTCGGCCGGCTCGTCCCGAACGCGTGGAAGAGCGTGCGGAGGGAGCGCCACAGCGGAATGGCGATGGTCGTGGCGCGCGGCGAGAGGAAGGCCGGCTATCCCTACTCGGGCTACTTCTTCCCGCTCGCCGGCCAGACCTGGCGAATCGACTGCGCCTCCTCGCCGAGCCACCTGAAGGGGTCGCAGGCGGCGTGCCGGGAGGCGGTGGGGTCGGTTAAGCCGCGGTAGGCGCGGAATTCCTCGAGCGCGCCCACGTTGATGAGACGTGGAAAGGACTCCGCGAATGCTGGCGCCCGGCGCCCTGCTCGCCGCGCTCCTGGCGTGCGCTCCGGCCGCCGAGGCGGCCCCGCGCGTGCTGTCCGTGGACCTCGACCGTCCTGCGGTGGCAGGCCGCGGATCGACCCTGATCGTGGGCGCGCGGGACGAGGCATCGCCCGTCAACACGATGGTCGTACGCGTCGGCAGCCGGGCTCTCTACGCCACGAGCGCCTGCCGGGCTGCGGACTCAGGCGGCCTCGCGCCCGGCGCCCCCTTCGCGCCCGGCTCCACCAGCAGGCTCGCGGCGCCGCTGCACTTCGACCGGACCGGCACCTTCACCGGTCTGATCAGGGTGGACTCGGCCGGTTGTGGGGGATCCACCGGGAACGTCTTCCAGCCGCTGACGGTCACGCCTGTGCGGCCGGGCAGGCGTCCGCGCCCGCTCGGGCTGGGCTTGCCCGGCCCGGTGCTGCCGGGTACCAAGCGCCCGCCGGGGCTGCCGCTCGGCCTCCCGGTCGAGGCGGATGCCTCGAGGCGGTCCTGCCCGGGCGCCCACCGGCGCGTCCGGAGGTCGAGGAAGGCCCGTGCCGCGGCGAGCAAGGCGCTCGTGTGCCTGATCAACCGGATCCGCCGGCGCTACGGACTGCGCCCCCTTCGCCAGAGCCGCCGCTTGAGGCGAGCCGCCGCCTGGCACTCGCGCTCGATGGTCCGGCACCGCTACTTCTCGCACTTTCAGCCCGGAGGCCTCGACCTCGTCACGAGACTCCGCCGCGTCCGCTACCTGCCCGCCCACACGTGGCTCGTGGGCGAGAATCTCGCGGCCGGCACCGGCAGGCTGTCGACGGCGGCCGTCCAGGTGACGGCCTGGATGCACAGCTCGGGCCACCGGGCAAACCTGCTGAACCGCCGCTTCCGCGACATCGGGCTGGGCGTGGTCTCCGGCGTCCCGAGCTCCCACACCCGGGGCGGCACCTACACGGCCGACTTCGGCTTCCGCCGCTAGCGAGAAGCTCGTGATGGGCGCGGCTGGGTTCGAACCAGCGACCTCTCGCGT
>JBJMLJ010000419.1:0-4792 GCA_045805365.1 Thermoleophilaceae bacterium | reverse complement strand
GACGGCGTCTCCGTGGACTACGAGGACTGGCACTTCAACGTCCGTCCCTCCAACACCGAGCCGCTCCTGCGGCTCAACCTCGAATCGCTCGTCTCCCCCGAGCACATGGAGGAGAAGCGCGACGAGGTCCTGGCCCTGATCCGCTCGTGAGCGACCCCCAGGGGGCGGCGCGGCCCGAGCTGACCGTGCTCATGCCCGTCTACAACGAGCTGGCGACGGTCGAGGCCGCCCTGACCGCCGCGCTCGAGACGGACCTCGGCGTGGACCGCGAGCTCATCGTGATCGACGACGGCTCCACGGACGGGACCCGCGAGCTCCTCGAGGCGCGCGACTGGCCCTCCGATGCCCGGCTCGTGCTGCACGAGCGCAACCGCGGCAAGGGTGCCGCGATCCGCACCGGCCTCGCCGAGGCGCGCGGGGAGATCACCGCGATCCTGGACGCCGACCTCGAGTACGACCCCCATGACATCGCCAAGGTGATCGAGCCGATCCTGCGCGGTGAGGCCACCGCGGTGTTCGGCGTACGCGCCTTCGAGGGGCACACCAGTCACTCGTTCCTCTACGTGCTCGGCAACCGCGGCGTGACGCTGGTCGCCAACCTCCTCTTCAACGTCTACCTGCGCGATCTCATGACCTGCCACAAGGCGGTGCGGACCGAGATCTTCCGCGACCTGCCGCTGCGCGCCGACGGCTTCGAGATCGAGCCCGAGATCGCCGCCCGGCTCATCCAGCACGGCGAGCGGATCTACGAAGTCCCCGTCGAGTACCGGGCCCGGGGCAGCGACGAGGGCAAGAAGCTGACCGCGCGCGACGGCTTGCGGGTGGTCGCGACCCTCGTTCGCTGCCGCCTGACGGGATGACCGACGGCTTCAGCGCGGCCGCCGAGGCCGGGATCCACCGGCTGGCCATCCCGACGCCGTTCGCCGTCGGCCGGGTCAACGTCTACCTGATCGAGGACGAGCCGCTGACGCTCGTCGACACCGGCCCGAACTCGGGCACCTCGTTCGACGAGCTGACTCGCGGGGTGGACGCGCTCGGCCACTCGCTGGAGGAGATCGAGCTGGTGATCCTCACCCACCAGCACATCGACCACCTCGGCCTGGTCGAGATCATCGCCTCCCGCTCGGGCGCCGAGGTGGCCGCCATCGACGCCGCCGTCCCGTTCGTCGAGAACTTCTCGGGGGAGGCCTCGGCCGACGACGACTTCGCCCGCGACCTGATGCTCCGGCACGGAATCCCAGAGGACGTGGCGGCCGCGCTCCAGTCGGTGTCGCGGGCGTTCCGCGCCTGGGGCGCCCGGGCCGAGGTGACTCGCGTTCTCCGCGACGGCCAGCCGCTCGAGCTACGCGACCGGACGCTCGAGGTCCACTTCCGCCCGGGCCACTCCCCCACCGACACGGTCTTCCTCGATCCAGAGCGCGGGATCCTGCTGGCGGCCGACCACCTCCTGAAGCACATCTCCTCCAACCCGCTGATCACCCGGCCGCGCGACGGCAGCACAGGGCGCCCGCAGGCGCTGGTGACCTACCTCGACTCGCTCGCCAAGACCCGCGAGATGGACGTCGACCTGGTCCTCCCCGGCCACGGCGAGCCGATCGACGACCACCGGAGCCTGATCGACGAGCGCTTCACGCTCCACAGGAGACGGGCGGAGAAGCTCCACCGCCTGATCTCGGAGCGGCCGCGGACCGCCTACGAGCTGGCCCAGGCCCTGTGGGGCAACATCGCCGTCACGCAGGCCTTCCTCACCCTCTCGGAGGTGCTCGGCCACACCGACCTGCTGATGAACGAGGGCCGCGTGCGGGAGGTCGAGGATGGCGGCGTGGCTCGCTTCGAGTCCGTCTAAGCTGCGAGACACGGAACGAAGGTCGCCCAGAAGCATCGCCGCGCGCGCGATCGTCGCGGCCAAGGAGGAGCGGGAAGCGCTCGAGGAGGAGCTGGAGGAGCTCCCCGGCTGGCGCATGCGCAGGCGCACGGAGCTCGAGGAGCGCATCGCCGCCGCCCGCAGGCGCGAGCGTGCCCTGCTCGGCGAGCTCGGCGGCACTCCCAGCCGTACCTGAGAGCGCGTAACCGGACGCGCGCCGCGGGGTTGCCTGTCTCCGTGGCCGCGCGCTTCGTGAGCACCGGCGCTGCGCCTGCGCTCGAACGGGCGGAGCGGCTGGCCGAGCGTCTGCTTCCCGAGCGGACGCCGAAGAAGCGCATGCTGGTCATCGTCAACCCGTACGCGACGACCGTCTCCGACCGGCTCAAGAACCTCGTCGTCTACGCCCTCCAGTCGCGCTACGAGGTCGAGGCGGTCGACACCGAGAAGCGCGATCACGCCACCCAGCTCTGCCGCGAGGCCGCGCGCGAGGGATACGACGTCGTGGTCGCCTTCGGCGGCGACGGCACGGTCAACGAGGCAGCCAATGGCCTGGCGGGATCGGAGACGCCGCTCACCTGCCTGCCCGGCGGCTCCACCAACGTCTGGTGCCGCACGATGGGCATTCCCAACGACGTCGTCGACGCCACCGAGCACCTGCTGCGGATCGCGGACGACTTCCGGCCCCGGCACGTCGACCTCGGTCGCGCGAACGGCCGCGCCTTCGTCTTCTCGTCGGGCATCGGCCTCGACGCAAGCGTCGTCGAGCGCGTCGACGCCCACCCCTACCGCAAGGCCCGCCTGGGCCCCTGGTACTACACCTACGCCGCGGTGGCGACCTTCAACCGCCGCTACCTCGTGAGGCCGCCGCGGGTCCGGCTCCACGCCGGCGGTCGCTCGATCGAGGCGGTCACGGTGATCGTCCAGAACTCCGACCCGTTCACCTACTTCAGCCGCCGCCCGATCCGCGTCTGCGAGGAGGCGGGGCTCGAGACCGGGACGCTGTCGTTCGCCGCCCTGAAGCGGGCCACCCTGCTCGAGATCCCCACCCTGATCCCGCGGGTCTTCTCGGGGAGGGCGCGGACGGTCCAGCGTCACCGGCAGGTGGAGGGGTTCCCGAGCCTGAGCCAGGCGCGGGTGGAGTCGGTCGACGAGCGCAGCTTCCCGGTGCAGGTCGACGGTGACTACATCGGCGAGTACGACTCGCTCGAGTACTCGCTGCTGCCGGGCGGGTTGCTGGCCGTGGCCTGATCGTCCACCTCTGGGGGACGGGGGCGAAGAAAGGGGTCGGCAGGGCCGATCGGTGCGGTACCCGTGCCGCGTGCCCTTCGCATCCGACTCCTGACCGTGCTCGCGCTCCTCGCCGCGCTTGGCGCCGTGGCGCCGGCCGCCTCGGCGCAGCCGACTGTCACTCCCGCGCGTCCGTTCTCCCCCGACAGCTTCTGGAACGCGCCACTCGGCTCCGGCGCGCCCATCGACCCGGACTCGCCGGGGCTGGTGGCCGACCTCGTTGACCAGGTCCGGCGCTACGGCCCCTGGATCAACACCTACCAGTACAGCTCGCCCGTTTACCGGGTCCCGGCCGGCCAGCCACGGGTGAAGGTCATCCTCGACACGAGATACGCACCGCTGCAGGAGGGTTTCGCCTCGGTGCCGCTGCCCGCGAACGCGCAGCCGGCCAGGGGCAACGATCGCCATCTGGTCGTCTGGCAGCCGTCGACCGACTCGATGTGGGAGTTCTTCAAGCTCCAGCACCTGGCCGATGGTTGGCACGCCCGCTGGGGCGGCCGGATGACCGGCGTCTCCCGCAACCCGGGCTACTTCCCCGCGCCCACCGGCGCGACCGCCACCGGGCTGCCGCTCCTCGGTGGCCTGATCACCCTCGACGAGATGAAGCAGGGCCACATCGATCATGCCCTCGACATCTGCCTGGTCCGGACCCGGCAGTCCTTCTGGTCCTGGCCCGCGCAGCGGACCGACGGCTGGATCGCCAGCGCCGCCGCGATCCCCGAGGGGACGCGCTTCCGGCTCGACCCCGCCCTCGACCTGAGCCGGCTCAGGCTGCCGCGGGTGACCCGCATGATCGCCGAGGCCGCACAGCGCTACGGCATCGTCGTACGCGACAAGGGAGGCGCCGTGAGCTTTTACGCGGAGGATCCCGTGCCGACCGGCAGCAACCCGTATGGCGGCCCCGGCGGCTACTTCCAGGGCCGCTACCCGAGCCAGCTGCTCCAGAGCTTCCCCTGGGACCGCCTCCAGGTCCTGAAGTTGGACCTCCACCACGGCTGATCACGCTTAGGCCCCCGCCAAGACGGGGAAAAGCTGGGAGATGCTCCGCAGCCGCCGCATCGCGGTCGCGGCTGCCCTGACGCTCCTCCTGGCGGCGCTCGCCGCGGGCTGTGGCCAGGGCGCCGAACAGCCGGCCAAGAAGGCGCCGGTGGCCGCCCCTGGGCGCTTCTTCTCAGCGCGCAGCTTCTGGAACCGGCCCCTGGCCGCCGACACCGCGCTGGCGGCCGGCTCCGCCGGGCTCGTCTCCGAGCTTCGCCGCCTGCTCACGAGCACCAACCCCTGGATCGACACCTGGAACTTCAGCACGCCGATCTACCGGGTGGGGCGGCACCAGCGCCGGGTCCGGGTGATGCTCGACCGTCCCAACGCGCGGCTCGCCAAGGCATTCAGGTCGGTGCCGTTGCCGGCGAACGCCCGACCGGCCTCGGGCAACGACCGCCACCTGGTCGTGTTCCAGCGCTCGACGGACACGCTGTGGGAGTTCTTCAAGCTGCGGCGGAGCGGCCGGCGCTGGCACGCTGCCTGGGGCGGCGAGCTGCGGCACGTATCCCGCGCCAAGGGCGTGTTCCCCGATCCTTTCGGGGCCACGGCCACCGGGCTGCCGCTGGTGGGCGGACTGATCCGGGCCGGGGAGCTGCGGCG
>JBJMLJ010000418.1:0-10480 GCA_045805365.1 Thermoleophilaceae bacterium | reverse complement strand
GGCCTTCGGCGACGAGCTGCCGGCCTTCGACCTGGTCCTGCTCGGGCTCGGCCCCGATGCGCACACATGCTCGCTGTTCCCGAGTGACGACGCGCTCGGAGAGCGGGAGCGCCGCGTGGTCGGCGTCGAGACGCCCGGAATGGCTCCCCTGGTGTCCAGGATCACGCTTACCCTTCCTGTGGTGAATGCGGCTCGCGTGCTCCTCTTCCTCGTGACCGGCGAGGACAAGGCAGAGGCCGTGTCGCGGGCGTTCAGCGGCCCGCCGGACCCGCGCGCCCCGGCCAGCCTGGTCGAGCCGGCCTCGGGCACCCTCGAGCTCATCTGCGACGAGGCGGCGGCCGCGCGGCTGTGAAGGGGCTCGAGAACGAGAGCTACGGGCACAGCCCGTTCCCGCCGATCGGCGAGTACGCCTTCCTGTCCGACTGCGAGACCTGCGTGCTCGTGGCGCCCAACGGCAACGTCGAGTGGCTCTGCCTGCCGCGCTTCGACTCGCCGAGCGTGTTCGGCTCGGTCCTCGACCGCGACGCCGGCATGTTCCGGCTCGGCCCGGCCGACGTCGAGGTGCCCGCCGCGCGGCGCTACCTGCCCGGGACGATGGTGCTCGAGACCAGCTGGGGCACGCGCGGCGGCTGGATCATCGTCCGCGACGTGCTCCTGATCGGACCGTGGCACCACGAGCACGACCGCTCCACCACGCACCGCCGCTCGCCCACGGACTACGACGCCGATCACGTGATGATTCGGCTGATCCGCTGCGTCAACGGCGAGGTGCAGGTGCTGCTCGATTGCGAGCCGCGCTTCGAGTACGGGCGCGTCCCGGGCAGCTGGGAATACACGGGGCCGGGCTACCACGAGGCGCGGGTCACCTCGGACGCCACCGACCTCTTCCTCGACCTTCACACCGACATGAACATCGGCTTCGAGGGCCCGCGCGCCACCGCCCGGACCTTGATGAAGGAGGGGGAGACCCTGTTCGTGGCCCTCTCCTGGTCGGAGCACGCGCCGCCCAAGACCTACGAGGACGCCTACGACCGCCTTGTCTGGACGGCTCACCACTGGCAGCACTGGCTCGATCACGGCGACTTCCCCGACCATCCCTGGCGCACCCATCTCCAGCGCTCGGCCCTCACGCTGAAGGGCCTGTCCTACGCGCCCACCGGCGCCCTGGTCGCCGCTGCCACGACGTCGCTCCCGGAGACGCCGGGCGGGAACCGGAACTGGGACTACCGCTTCACCTGGATCCGCGACGCGACGTTCATGCTCTGGGGCCTCTACACGCTCGGCTTCGACTGGGAGGCCAACGACTTCTTCTACTTCATCGCCGACGTGGCGGAGGCGGAGGAGGGCCAGCTCCAGATCATGTACGGGATCGACGGGGAGGCCGAGCTGCCGGAGCGGACGCTCGACCACCTGTCGGGCTACGAGGGCGCCCGGCCCGTGCGGATCGGCAACGGCGCCTACAACCAGGACCAGCACGACGTCTGGGGCGCGATCCTCGACTCCTTCTACCTCCACACGCGCTCGCGCGACCACCTGCCCGAGCGGATCTGGCCGATCCTCGTCAAGCAGGTCGAGACGGCGCTCGAGAACTGGAGCCACCCCGACCGCGGCATCTGGGAGGTGCGCGGCGAGCCGCAGCACTTCACCTCCTCGAAGCTGATGTGCTGGGTCGCCGCGGACCGCGGCGCCAGGCTCGCCGAGATCCGGGAGGAGCTGGAGTACGCCGCCCGCTGGCAGTCGGCCGCCGACGAGATCAAGGAAGACATCTGCAGCAACGCCCTGAGCGAGCGGGGCGTCTTCGCCCAGCACTACGGCACCGACGCGCTGGACGCCTCGGTCCTCCTGATGCCGCTCGTCCGCTTCCTGCCGCCCGAGGACGAGCGCATCCGCAAGACGGTGCTGGCGATCGCCGACGAGCTGACCGAGCAGGGGCTGGTCCTGCGCTACCGGGTCGAGGAGACCGACGACGGGCTCTCGGGGGAGGAGGGGACGTTCGCCATCTGCTCCTTCTGGCTCGTCGCCGCCCTGGTGGAGATCGGCGAGCTAAAGCGGGCCCGCGACCTCTGCGAGAAGATGCTCTCCTACGCCAGCCCGCTCGGCCTCTACGCGGAGGAGATCGACCCTGCCACCGGCCGCCACCTCGGCAACTTCCCACAGGCCTTCACCCACCTGGCCCTGATCAACGCGGTCATGCACGTGATCCGCGCCGACCAGGGACTCGAGGCGGGGGTCCTGCCGTTCGAGCGCGAGCTCGAACGCCAGCGCTCTTCGCAGTAGGTCCAGGCGAGCGGGTCCGCGTCTTCGGGAGGTCGGCGGCGCCGACGACCGCTGCGCGGATGTGATCTCACAGGTGGTCGACGAGCTCGGCGGCGCCGTCCAGCCTCGACGGGCTGAGCCCGCCATACTCCCGCGCACGATGTGCGCGCAATGCATGGCCACCGCGACGGCCGCCGTCGGCGGAGCGAGTGGGCTCAGGGCCTGGCTCGCGGCGAAGGGCTTCTCCTTCCTCACGCCGCGGCGAATGAGGGCGCTCACCATCGCGCTGGGGGTGGGCGCCGTGCTCGTATCGGCGACCCTCTCCGGCTCCGGCTCATAGTCCGCGCTCGCCTGACGAGAGCACCGCCAGGATCGCCTGGTTCGACTCCTCGTCCGGGGACTCGCCGATCACCGTCGCCGGCCTGTCGAATCCGGCCAGCGCCTCGGCGAGCGGGTCCGCCCGCAGCGTGCCCTCGCCATACGGGAGGTGGGACTTCTCGTTGCGGTTCGCGTAGCTGATGTCCGAGAAGTGGATGTGGAACGGCGCGCCGGGCTCGATCGCGGCGTCGGCGCCCGCGAGCGCCTCGGCGAACGGCTCCGGGCTGGTGAAGCCGCCGTCGCTGACCGCGTGGAGGTGGGCGAAGTCGAGCACCGGCCGGACCCAGTCGAGCGCGCCGCAGATGGACAGCACGTCGTCCAGGTTGCCGAGCTCGGCGACCCGGCCCATCACCTCCATGCCGAACGCGACCGCACGGTCCTTGCCCTCGAGCCGCTCGCGCAGCTCCGCCAGCTGCTCGACGAGCGCCGCGACCGCGTCCTCGTGGGAGCGGCCGAACAGGTAGCCGGGGTGGATCACCACCACCTCGGCGCCGCAGGCCACCGCCAGGCCGGCCGTGTGGTCGAGCATGCCGACCGCCATCCGGTGCTTCTTGTCCCGCTCCGGCCGGCCCACGAACGCGAACAGCGGGGCGTGGACGGACAGGATCACGCCGGCGTCGCGGGCGAGCTCGCCGAGCCGGTGGGCGAAGTCGCGGTCCATCCAGAAGCCGCCCTCGAGGTCGATCTCGCAGGCGCGGTAGCCGCGTTCGAGGAGCAGCTCGATCGCTTCCTCGGGGCTCTCGCGCGAGGGGATGAAGGAGGGTCCGAAGCGGACGTCGGCCATCGCCGCAGTTTGGCAGCGGCGCCGGTACGGTTCGCGGCGCATGGCGGGGAACGACAAGCCGGAGAAGCGGGGCGGCCGAGCGCGTGCCGCGGCGAGACGGCTCAACCAGAACGCGGCCCTGCTGACGGCGGCGAAGCTGGTCCGCGAGCTTCTGCCCGGGGACAGCCGCTTTGGAGATCCGCTGTCGACCGCCGGCCGCGCCCAGCCGGAGGTGGTCGGCAAGCGGCTGGCCGACCTGACCGCCGAGCGGCCGGGGGTGCTGCGCGAGGCGGGCCTCTCTGCGCTCCAGGTCTGGCAGGCCGTGTCGGAGGCGCAGGGGCGCGGCCAGGGCGACGAGCGCATGGCGATCGTCTTCACCGACCTGGTCGAGTTCTCCGACTTCGCGCTCGAGGCCGGCGACGAGACCGCCCTCGAGTTGCTGCGCCAGGTGGGCGAGGCCATCGAGCCTCCGGTCGGCGAGCACGGCGGCGAGGTGGTCAAGCGGCTCGGCGACGGGATGATGGCCGTCTTCCCCGAGCCCCAGCAGGCCCTGGACGCCGTTGTCGAGGCGCAGGAGCGGCTGTCCGGGGTCCAGGCCGACGGCTATCAACCGCGGATCAGGGCCGGGCTCCACGTCGGCCAGCCGCGCAAGCTCGGCGGCGACTACCTCGGCGTCGACGTGAACATCGCGGCCCGGGTGGCGGAGGAGGCGGGACCGGACGAGCTGCTCGTCTCCGACCGCGCCATGGCGGAGCTCGACGGCGAGGCCCTGAAGGCCAAGCGCAAGCGCCGCTTCTCGGTCAAGGGAGTCCCGAAGGACCTGACGGTCTACTCGGTATCGGCCTAGAGCCGCGCGTCGACCACCATCGCGCCGAACAGCAGCGCGAGGTAGGCGAGCGAGTAGAGGTAGAGCCGGATCGCGGAGCGCTTGTCGGCGCGGCGGTAGAGCGCGACGGCCCCGGCGATGAACGCCGCCCCCAGCGCGATCGACGTCACCAGGTAGATCGCGCCGAACGCGCCGGCGCAGAACGGCAGCTGCGTCACCGCGTACAGCAGGACGGTGTAGAGGAGGATCTGGCGGCGCGTCTCCGCCTCGCCGCGCACCACCGGCAGCATCGGCACACCCGCGCGTGCGTACTCGTCCTTCATCAGCAGCGAGAGCGACCAGAAGTGAGGCGGCGTCCAGAAGAAGACGATCGCGAACAGGTAGAGCGGGGTCCCGGTCAGGCCGCCGGTCACGGCGGCCCAGGCCACTAGCGGCGGGACCGCGCCGGCCGCGCCTCCGATGACGATGTTCTGCGGCGTCGAGCGCTTGAGCCAGAGCGTGTAGACGAGCACGTAGCCCAGGAAGCCGGACATCGCGAGGACCGCGGCGAGCGGATTGACGGTGAGCGAGAGGAGCGCGAACGACGCGGACCCGAGAACGGCGCCGAAGACGATCGCGGCCGTGGGCGTCACCCGGCCCGAGGCCACCGGGCGGCCCGCGGTGCGCTTCATGACGACGTCCAGGTCGCGGTCGAGGGCGTGGTTGATGGCTCCCGCGCCGCCCGCCGACAGCGCCCCGCCGAGGCAGGTGAGCGCGACCAGTCCGGGCGCCGGGTCGCCGGCGACGTACATGGTCGTGACCGTCGTGAAGAGAAGCAGCGTCTGGACCTTGGGCTTGGTCATCTCCAGGTAGTCGGCGACGAGCGACCGCCACGACGCCGCCCGGAGAGCCAGCGCCGCGATCACGCGGGTACCGCCTCCGGCCGCGCCGCCACGGGCGCGCCCGCCGGCAGTCGGAAGAGCTGGAGCGTGAGGCCAACCGAGGTCGCCCAGAGCAGGGTGCCGGTCGCGAGGTGGGCGACGATGAGCCCCTCGTACTCGTCGAGCCAGACGTTCAGCGCGCCGAGGACGAGCTGCACCGCCAGCAGCGCCAGCAGCAACTTGGCCGAGCGGATGGCGCCGGCGCTCGGCCGCCGCCGCAGGGTCACCGCGACCAGGACCAGGATCAGCAGGGTCCCCAGGTACATGAACGCCCGGTGCGTCAGGTGGATGTCGACCAGGCGCGACTGCCCGAACGGCATGAAGCCCCCGTTGCAGGTCGGGAACTCCTTCCCGCAGGCGTGGTGGGCGCCGTCCCCGAGCCGGTAGTCCGGCCGCCCGTACTTCTGCGTGCCGGCCATGTAGCCGCCGGCGACGATGGTGCCCAAGATCAGAACGGAGGCAGCGATGGAGAGAACACGAAGGCTCGGACTGAGCTCCTGAGGACTGAGGACCGAGGACCGACGACTGGACATCCATACGTAGATCAACGTCCCGAGCAGCAGCATGGCCAGGCCGAGGTGCGCGGCGACGTACCCCGGCGCCAGCCCCTTCTCGACCGTGGCGCCTCCTAGCACGGCCTGGGCGAGCACCAGGGCGGACGCGGCCGTGGTGGGCCAGCGCAGGGTGCGGTAGCGGCGCCACGCCTGGATCATCAGCGCCAGGATCAGCACCACGACGATGCCGGCCACGGCGCGGTGCGTGTACTCGATCACCGAGTTCAGGTTGAGCCCGGGGACCACGTCGCCGTTGCAGAACGGCCAGCCGTGGAAGCCGGAGCCCTTGGGGCCGCAGCCGAGCCCGGAGTCGGAGACGCGGACGAAGCCGCCGACCACGATCAGCACGAAGGTGGCGACCACGGTGGCGGCGGCGAGGCGGCGATACCCGGGCGTCGGGGCGGTCACGGCGGCGAAGGCTATCCATCGGTGCCGGGCCGGGTTACGCCCTTTACCTCCGCGCCTGGAGCGCCGGGCATTCCTGCCTAGACCACCGCATGGGTGGTCAATCCAGGAATGCTCGCTAGGTGCCGGACGCCACCGGCTGGGACACCGAGCCGGCCGGGCGATTGGCGCGCTCGACCTCGCGGCGGATGTCCTTCATCGGCTCGACCGAGCGGACTCGCGGGACGACGTCGAAGTTGTTGTCCGGCGGCGGCGAGCTGACGAACCACTCGAGGGTGTTGCCGTGCCAGGGGTCGTTGCCCGCCTTGCGGCCGCTCCGGATGCTGATCAGCACGTTGATCACCGTGATCAGCACGCCAACGCCGAGGATGAACGAGCCGATCGTCGACACCAGGTTGTAGCCCGTCACGTGGAGCGCCTTGGAGTACTCGTAGATCCGCCGCGGCATGCCGGACAGGCCGGCGGAGTGCTGGACGAGGAAGGTCATGTTGAAGCCGACGAACATCGTCCAGAAGGAGAGCTTTCCGAGCCCCTCCGACATCAGCCGGCCGGACATCTTCGGGAACCAGTAGTAGAGGCCGGCGAAGATCCCGAACACCGAGCCGCCGAAGAGCACGTAGTGGAGGTGCGCGACCACGAAGTACGTGTCGGTGAGCTGCCAGTCGACCGGGAAGATCGCCAGCAGTACGCCGGAGATGCCGCCGATCACGAACAGGCCGGGCACGGCGACGGCGTACATCATCGCCGTCTTGAACACGATCTGGCCGCGCCAGAGGGTCGCGATCCAGTTGAAGATCTTGATCCCCGTCGGCACCGCGATCGTGAACGACGAGAGCATGAAGAAGGCGAGCACCACGGTCGCCGTGGGCGTCGCGAACATGTGGTGCGCCCAGACGAGCATCCCGAGGAAGGCGATTGCGACGGTGGAGGCGGCGATCGCCTTGTAGCCGAAGATCGGCTTGCCGGCGAAGACCGGGATGATCTCCGAGATCATCCCGAAGGACGGCAGGACCATGATGTAGACCTCTGGGTGGCCGAAGAACCAGAAGAGGTGCTGCCAGAGGAGCGGGTCCCCGCCCCCGGTCGGGTCGAAGAAGGCGGTGCCGAAGTGGCGGTCGGTGAGGAGCATCGTCACGGCCGCCGCCACGGACGGGAGCGCGGCGATCAACAGGTAGCTGTAGATCAGGATCGCCCAGACGAACAGCGGCATCCGGCCCCAGCTCATGCCCCGGGCGCGCATGTTGTGGATGGTCGCCACGAAGTTGATCGCGCCGATCAGGGACGAGAGGCCCGTCAGATGGATCAGGAGGATCCAGGCGTCCACGCCGCCGGTCTGCGAGAAGGCGTCGTCCGAGAGCGGCGTGTACATCGTCCAGCCGGCCTGCGGCGGGTCGAAGAAGATCGACGTGTAGAAGACGATCCCGCCCGCCACCAGCAGCCAGAACGAGAGGGCGTTCAGGCGAGGGAAGGCCATGTCCCGCGCGCCGATCATCAGCGGCACCATGTAGTTCGCAAACCCCGCCAGCACCGGCACCACGAACAGGAAGATCATCGTGGTCCCGTGCATCGTCACGAGGGCGTTGTACGTCTCGCCCGGCAGCAGCGTCCCGTCCGGATGGGCCAGCTGGAGGCGCATGATCAGCGCCTCGACGCCACCGACGATGAAGAACAGGAAGGTGGCGAACAGGTACATGATCCCGATCCGCTTGTGATCGGTCGTGGTGAGCCAGGCGAGCCAGCCGCTCGGGCGCTCCTCGATGCCGTCGAGAACGACCTCGGGCCGTGCCGGGAGCCCCCTGCGGCCGGTCAGAGCGCTGGCCTCCATCAGTGCACCTGGCCCGTCTTCTCGCGCTCCTTGCGCTGCTGCGACAGAGCCGTCTGGCTGGCCAGGATGTCGGCGTGCTGCCGCTTGGTCCAGGCCGTGTACTCGTCCGGCGAGACCGCCTTGACCACGGCCTGCATCACCGCGTGCCCGGGGCCGCACAGCTCGGCGCACTGGCCGCGGTAGGTCC
The DNA here is from genome assembly GCA_045805365.1 of Thermoleophilaceae bacterium. GTDB lineage: Bacteria > Actinomycetota > Thermoleophilia > Solirubrobacterales > Thermoleophilaceae > DASXBA01. Next base: position 2,366 of record JBJMLJ010000418.1, on the reverse strand, counting down.
CCGGCTTATCGATCTTGAACCAGGTCTGGTTGGTGTGGCCCGGGACGGCGTCGACCTTGCCGCCGAGCTTGGGGATCCACCAGGAGTGGATGACGTCCGAGGCGTTCACGTCGAGCGTGACCGTGGTGTCCGTGGGCACGACCATCTCGTAGTAGCTGAAGAGCGGCTGGGCGCCCGGATACTGGAAGCGCCACACGTACTGCTGGCCGTTGACCTTGATGTTGAGCGGCTTGCCGGTGCCCTTGGGCGGGCTGGGCTGGTTGATCGAGGCGAACTGGGCGGCGTCCGCCCGGAGCCCGTTCTTGCCGGACGCGGGCGGGTTCTTGATGTTGTCCAGGTAGAGGAAGGTCACCACCGTGAGGACCACGAGGATCAGCGCCGCGCCCACGGTCCAGCCGATCTCGAGGGGCGTGTTGCCGCGGATCTGGGCCGGCTCCGGCCCTCCCCGGCGCGCCCGGAACCTCACGATCGACCAGAGCAGCGTCCCCTCCACGATGAGGAAGATCACGATCGCGATGTAGAGCGTGATCTTGTAGAGCGTGTCGATGTCGTTGGCGTTCGGCGAGCCGCCCGACTCGGGTGTGATGGAGTCGCCGAGGGCCACCGGAGCGGCCGCGAGTAGCAGCAGGCAGGCCGCGGCTAGCGCGACGAGTGCGAGGCGGCGTTTCCTGCCGGCGGGCAAGGCGCGCGCATCATATCTGCGGGTCCGTCGGGGTCGGCGCTCGCTCAGGCAGCACGCAGAAGCCGCCCTCGGCGAAACCCACCGCCTCGACTCCGAGCGCCCTGTTGAGGCGGGCGCGGTGGTTCTCCCAGGCGATCGCGGAGGCCAGCTCGGCGAGCTGGCCGCGGGTCAGCTCCGTGAGCAGGCGCTCCCGCAGGGCGGGGTCGACGTCGGCCGGCGAGCGCGACATCGCCTCCGCCAGGTCGAGGGCGGCCTTCTCGAGCGGCGTGAAGCGCTCGCTCTCGGAATGACGTGGCAGGTCCGCGAGCGTCTCCTCGTCGATGCCGATCGCTCTGCACACGGCAGAGCCGATGTCCAGTCAGAAGGGGCAGCCTGTGATGGTCGAGGCCTTGACCACAGCGAGGTACTTGAGCCGCGGGTCGACCCGGTTGCTGACGAGCACCGCTCCCTCGTAGCTCCCGATGGCCGCCAGCAGGGCCGGCCGCCGGATCAGGTAGCGGAGCAGGTCGGTCCGGTTGCGGCGCGCCCGAGGAAGGATGTGGGCGTAGCCGCGTAGCCGCTGGACCAGCCGCATTGCGTCCTTAGGAGCCCTGGAACGCCGCGGCGCGCTTCTGTACGAAGGCGGACACGCCCTCGATGAAGTCGTCGGTGCGGGCCAGCGCGTGCTGCAGCTCGGCCTCGAGGTCGAGCTGGCCGTCGAGGTCCGGATACAGCATCCGGTTGAGCGCCTTCTTCGAAGAGGCGTAGGAGCGGGTGGGTCCCTTGGCCAGATGCTCGGCCAGGGCCTCCGCCTCGCCCACCAGCCGGTCGTCGGGGTGGATGTAGTTGACGAGACCCCACTCGAGCGCCTGCTCGGCGCTCACGCGCTCACCCAGGAGCGCCATCTGGAACGCCCGGGCCTTGCCCACGGCCGCAGGGACGAACAGGGTCGAGCCGCCGTCGGGCATCAGGCCGATGTTCACGAAGGCGAGGCCGAAGAAGGCGGACTCGGCGGCGAGGATGAGGTCGCAGGCGAGTGCCAGCGAGCAACCGATCCCGACCGCAGCGCCGTTGACCGCGGCCACGACCGGCTTCTCCAGCCGGCGGACGCCGGCGATCACCGGGTGGTAGATCTCGTGGAGCTCCTTGCGTACGTCGGGCTTGCCGTCCTCCGGGTTCGGATCGAAGCCGGCCTTGAGGTCCGCTCCGGAGGAGAAGCCGCGGCCGGCACCCGTGACGAGGACCGCGCGCACCGACTCGTCGGAGGCCTCGCCCTCGATCACCGCCTTCAGCTCGCCGCCGAACTCCGCTGTCCAGGCGTTGAGCGTCTCCGGGCGGTTGAGGGTCAGCCTGCCGACGCCGCCGTCCTGCTCCCAGATGACCGTGTCGTAGCTCATGTCCGCGGAAGCCTATTCTGCGGACGATGCTTCTCGATTCGCTCGAGTGGCTCGGTCACGCGGGGTTCAGGCTGCAGGTCGGGCAGGCGACGGTCTACATCGACCCGTACCGCGTCGACAGCGGTCCGGAGGCGGACCTGATCCTCATTACGCATGGGCACTACGACCACTTCTCGCCCCGCGACGTCGAACGGCTGTCGCATGAGCGGACGATCCTGGTTGGACCGGCCGCCGTGGCCGAGCGCGTGAGCGGCAGGGTCCTGTCGGTCACGCCGGGAGAGCTGGTCGAGGACGAGCTGGTCCGCGGC
>JBJMLJ010000417.1:0-7817 GCA_045805365.1 Thermoleophilaceae bacterium | reverse complement strand
TTCCTTTATCCGATCGTCGACACGGGAACGGAAGTTGCGCTCCAGGAGCCGATCGCGCTGCTGCTCGACCGCCCCGACGAGGCGGAGGCCGCACGGCTGATCGAGGAGCTGAAGAGCGCGGCCGCTCCGGTAGCCGAGGCGGCCGCGCCGGCGGCCGACGGCGAGCCCCAGCTGACCAAGCGCGCCCGGGCGCTCGTAGAGGAGCTCGGCGTGGACCAGTCGCAGCTGCCCACGGATCGCGTGGTCCGCGAGGGCGACGTCCGGGCCCTGGCGGGAGCCGCGCAGCGCGGCGCGCCCGCGGGAGCGCCCGAGCACCGGGTCGCCGTGTACGGCGCCTCCCCCGGCGGGGCGTCGCTCGCTGAGACCCTCACCGCCGTGCCGGGCTACGAGGTCGTCGCCTTCCTCGACGACACCGAGGGCCTGCCGGGCACGAGCTATGCCGGGCTTCCAATCTGGGCCGGATCGGAGCTCGACCGGCTGGTCGAGCGCGGCGTCGGCGCGGTGGTCACGCACATCGCGATCAGACCGTTCCGCCTCGAGCTGCTGGAGCGCGCGGCGGCCGCCGGCCTCGAGATGCCGAACGTCATCCAGCCGGCGGCAACGGTCTCCCCCTCCGCGCGGCTCGGCCGCGGCAACGTGATCAAGGCGGGAGCGGTGGTCGACACCGACGCCCGCCTCGGCGACTGCTGCATCGTCGACAACGGCGCGATCGTCCCGCACCACAACGTGCTGGGCGACGCCGTCCACCTCGCCCCCGGGGCGACCATGGGCGGCGACTGCCGGATCGGCGCCGAGACATTGGTCGGCGTCGGGGCCGTCATCGGCCCCCGGATCACCATCGGCCGGAACGTGATCGTCGCGCCGGGATCGGTCGTCGTGCGCGACGTGGCGGACGACGTCGTCGTCGAGGGAAGCCCGGCGCGGGTCACCGGGTCCCGAAAGGGCCGCTCCTAGGCGACCGCCGCCTCGACCGCCGCGGCGGTCTCGTCGGCGATGCGCTCCACCTCGTCGTCCGGCAGCGCCGGCCAGAGCGGCAGCCGGACCAGCCGCGAGCTGACCGAGTCGGTGACCGGTAGAGGCCGGTCGCTGCGCCCGAGTCGGCGGCCGGCGGGCGAGCTGTGAAGCGGCACATAGTGGAAGACGGCCTGGATCCCCTGCTCGCCCAGCCGGCGGATCAGGTGGTCGCGGTCGGCCTCGTCGGGCAACAGTAGGTAGTACATGTGGGCGTTGTTGGTGCAATGGTCGGGCACCACCGGCCGCCGAACGACCCCCCTTCGCTCGAGCTCGGCGAAGCGCTCGTGGTAGCGCTCCCAGATCGCAAGGCGGCGTTCGGTGATGTTCTCCGCCGCTTCGAGCTGCGCCCACAGGAATGCGGCGTTCACCTCGCTCGTGAGGAACGAGGAGCCGATGTCCACCCATGTGTACTTGTCGACCTGGCCGCGGAAGAACTGGCGACGGTTGGTGCCCTTCTCCTGGACTACCTCGGCCCGCTCCACGAGGGCGGGGTCGTTGACGAGCAACGCGCCCCCCTCGCCGCAGTGCACGTTCTTCGTCTCATGGAAGCTGAGGCAGCCAAGCTCGCCGATCGCTCCCAGGGGGCGGCCGTCGTAACTCGACATCAGCCCCTGCGCCGCATCCTCGATGACCGCCAGGCCGCGGTCGCGGGCGAGCTGGCAGATCGCGTCCATGTCGCAGGAGACGCCCGCGTAGTGCACGGGGAGGATCGCCCGGGTGCGCTCGGTGAGCGCGGCCTCGACGAGCGCCTCGTCGAGGTTCAGGGTGTCCTCGCGGACGTCGACGAACACGGGTACCGCGCCGCGGAGGGCAATGGCGGTCGCCGTCGAGACGAAGGTGAACGACGGCATGACCACCTCGTCCCCCTCCCGCACCCCGGCGAGGATGGTGGCCATCTCGAGCGCGGACGTGCAGGAGAAGGTGAGGAAGGCTTGGTGCGTCCCGGTGCGACGCTCGAGCCAGTCGGTGCAGCGCTGGTCGAAGGGGCCGCGGCCGGACAGGTGGCCGTTGTCGATCGCCTCCTGGATGTACTCGAACTCGCGGCCCGTCGTGTAGGGCCGGTTGAAGGGCACCTTGCCCACGGCTCTAGGCGGGCGGCTGCGCGGGCTCGCCATCTGCCGCCGCGGCCAGCTCGCGCGCCACGGCGCGCTCGACGCCGCCCTCCATGCGCGTGTCGATCACATAAAGGGGGCGACCCTTGACCTGGTCGAAGATCTTGCCGACGTAGAGGCCTGTGACCCCGCCGCTCACGATGATGAAGCCGGTCAGGAACAGGACCATCATCGGGAGCGCCGTCCAGTCGGGCACGTGCCGGCCGGCGATGAAGACCGCGAACGTGTACGCGGCAAGGGCGACCCCTATGCCGGCGACCACGAAGCCGCTGTACACGACCCAGCGCAGGAGGACGGTCGACTGGAAGAACATCCCGTCGACCGCGACCTTCAGGAGACGCCGGAGCGTGTAGGCGCTCTTGCCCGCGTGGCGCTCCGCGGGCTCGACCTGGATCGAGGTGCGCTCGAAGCCGAGCCAGTCCACGATCAGGAGGTACTGGCGGTCCTTGTCCCGCAGTGCGAGGAAGGAGTCGACGACCTTCCGCGAGATCAGGCTCAGGTTCGTGTAGTTCGTGTACATGTCGCTCTTCACGAGCACGTTGCGAACCCGGTAGTAGAGGTCGCCGGAGAGCCGGCGAAGGATCGACTGCCTGCGCCGACGGCGCCGCGAGAGCACGACCTCGTAACCCTTCTCCGCCTCGGCCCAGAGTCGGGGGATGTCCTCCGGCAGATCCTGGAGGTCGCAGTCCATCACCACCACGCGCTTCCCCGTGCTCTCCGCCAGGCCTGCCGTGATCGCGGCGTGCTGGCCGAAGTTGCGGCTCATCCGGAGCAGCCTCATCTGCGGCGTCTCGCGCGCGAGCTCCTTGAGCGTCGACCACGAGTCGTCGGGACTGCGGTCGTCGACGAAGACCAGCTCGTAGTCGTTCGTGAGCGATTCGACCGCCAGCCGCAGCCGATCGACCAGCGCCCGCAGGCAGGAGTCGCAGCCGTACACCGGGATCACGACGCTGAGCTCCGCCACGGTCGAGAGGGTAACGCCGGCATCACCCCGAAGCGCCACCTCGGAGGGTTCCTTCCCCGCCAGTAGAATCAGGAGGGAACCGTGAAGGACGACCCCCTCAGTCACCCCGATGCCGAGCATTCCCAAGCCACGCCTGAGGCGCAGCGCTCGGCACCGGCCCGGGGTCGAGCCGCAGCCTGAGCCGAACGTCGAGGTCGTCGAGAGCGACGGCCTGCGCTGGATCAACATCGAGCGTCCGGCGCCGATCGACCGCGCCTGGCTCGAGGAGCACTTCGACTTCCATCCGCTCGACTACGAGGACGTCCTCTCGCGCAACCAGCGCCCGAAGATCGACGAGTACCCGGACTACCTCTTCATCGTTCTCTACTTCCCGGTCTTCGACAAGGCGGTCGGCCGCCTCAACGCCGCCGAGCTCGACGTCTTCGTCGGGCCGGACTTCCTGATCACCCTGCCGAACACACCGCTGCCGCCGGTGGAGTACCTGTTCGAGCGCTGCCGCTCCTACGAGGACTTGCGCGAGGCGCTCTTCTCGAAGGGCGCGGGCTACCTCCTCTACAAGATCGTCGACGACTCGTTCGACTACTGCTTCCCGATCCTGCGCAAGATCGGGAACAAGCTCGAGCGCCTCGAGGAGGACATCTTCGAGGGCCGCTCCGAGGAGGTCGTACGCGACATCTCCAACGCCAAGCAGGAGATCATCAACTTCCGCAAGATCGTCCGGCCGCAGCGGCCTGTGCTTCGCGACCTCGAGCGGACCAAGCAGCGCTACCTGGCCGAGGACCTCGAGGTCTACTTCGACGACATCGTCGACGCCTCCGAGCGCATCTGGGACATGCTCGAGAACTACAAGGAGGTCGTGGAGGCGCTCGAGGAGACCAACGAGGCGGTGCTGTCGCATCGCCTCAACGACGTGCTCCGCGTGCTCACGGCGTTCAGCGTCGTCCTGCTGCCGCTTACCCTCGTGGCGAGCATCTGGGGCATGAACGTCCATGTGCCGGGCGAGCAGGGCGTCACCGCGTTCTGGATCATCATCGGCGCCATGGCGGTCCTGCTGGTGGGGATGGTGGGCTACTTCCGCCGGCGCGGCTGGCTCTGAGCGAGCCTAGACTCGCCGCGATGCCCGAGCTGGACGACTCGCAGCCGCGCGTCAGCGTGGTGATCCCCACGGGCGGGCACCGACCCAGGCGGCTGATCGCGACGTTGGAGGCGCTCGCGGCGCAAGGCCTGCCGCGGGGTGAGATGGAGGTCATCGTCAGCTGTGATCCGGGCGTGCAGGTGCCGCCGGCGCCCGCGGGGCTCGCCGTCCGCGTGGTCGAGGCCCCGGCAGCGATGGGCGCCGCCGCCAACCGCAATCTGGGCTGGCGCGAGGCACGCGCACCCCTCGTGGCGTTCACCGACGACGACTGCCGGCCGGCGCCCGGGTGGATCGAGGCGCTTCTCTCGGCGGCGGCCGGCGCGCCGGAAGCCTTCCTTCAGGGCCGAACCGAGCCCGACCCGACGGAGATCGACGCGCTCTGGGGGTTCGCCCGCAGCATGAGGGTCACGTCCGACAGCCCCTGGCAGGAGAGCTGCAACATCGCTTATCCGCGCGCCCTGCTCGAACGGCTAGGCGGCTTCAACGAGGGCTACGGCCTGGTGGGCGGCGAGGACACGGACCTCGGCTGGCGGGCGCTCGAGCTCGGCGCTCCAAAGAGGTACGTGGAGGCCGCGCTCGTCTGGCACGCCGTCGAGCCTCAGAGCTTCCGGCAGGCGCTGACCAGGGCCCGCCACACCCGTGACCAACCCCAGGTGCTGGCGCGGTTCCCGGAGCTGCGGCGCGAGCTCACGCTGGGGCTCTTCTACTGGCCCGAGCACGCCCTTCTCCTCCTGGCCCTCGCCGGCGTGCTGAGCCGCAGGCCGGCGCTCGCGGCGCTCGCGGCCGTCCCCTACGTCGAGCGCCACCTGCGCCACTACGTGCTTACGCCGAAGATGGCCGCTATCGCTGCGACGCACCTGCCGGTCCGCGCCTTCGCCGACGCGATCACGATGGCTGTGGTGGCGCGCCGCGGCCTCGAGCGCGGCGTGCTGGCCCTCTAGCTGCGGGCCACGTCCCCGGCAAGCTCCGCGTAGCGCAGCAGAGCCTCATCCGGGGTGAGCATTCCGAGCCGGGCCGAGTCCTCCGGGCCGGGCCGCTCGAGCGGGCTCGCGGCGACCTCGTCCAGCGCCTCGGCCAGGGCCGCGGCGTCCTCGGCGCGGTAGACGCGGACCCAGGGCAGCCCGTCCAGCAGGGCAGTGAGCGCCGGGTCGTGGTCGGAAACGACGAGCGGAACGCCGTAGCGAGCGGCGTCCATCACGAGACCGCTCTCCTTGCCGACGCCGCGGAAGCGGCTGACGACGCTCAGATCGCACGCTGCATAGACCCGCCTGATCTCGGCCGGCTCGAGCTCCCTGTCGAGCGCGACGACCTGCCCCCGCGCGGTGGCGCGGATGCGATCGAGGGCGCTGCCATCGATCGGCCAGCCGGCGACCACGGCGTGGACCGGGTGCGCGGTCAGGGCAAGCGCCCGCTCCACGGTGCCCATGTCCTTCGTGCGCCACCAGCCGCCGACGAGGGCGGCCACGACATCGGCGTCGCCGAAGCCCAGGGCGGCGCGGGCCTCGCGCCGCTCATCCGCGCCCACCGCCGCATCCGGGTCGGCGAGGGCGAACGTCTGAACGACCGTCGCCAACCCTGGATACAGCTCGTCCAGCTCCTCGCAAACCGCCTCGGTGGTGCAGCAGGCAAGAACCCGCCGGCGCCCGCTCGCGCAGAGTCGCTCGACCCGTGCCAGCACCCGCCCCTCGCGGGTGCGCGTGTCATGCACCACCCGCACGTGCGGCACCCTCGAGAGCACAGCGACGGTCCCGTGGAGCCGCTCCCCCGCGGTGAGGATCACGCAGCCGGCGCCGGCCGGGGCCAGCCGCAGCGAGGCCGCCTCCAGCAGGCAGCGGCCGGCGGTCTCCCACTGGTAGGGGACGCCCCAGCTTGGCGTCCGCCGCCTCAGCTTCGAGAGCTCCTCGAGCAGCGTTCCGGCCAGCGCCAGCAGCCAGCTGTAGGGCCCCCGCGGATGCAGGCGGACCTCGCCGCCGGCGGCCTCGACCGCGCGGCGGGCCGTCGCGGACATGCCCCGGACGCCTACGAACGTGACCGGGATCCCGCGCCTCGACGCGGCCTGCGCCAGCGCCACCAGCGCCGCATGGTGATGGCCGCCCATGCTCCGGGCGTTCGGTTCGATGAGCGCGAGGGGTCGCGCCAACGCGTCTAGAGGACCAGGCGCCGTGCGCGCAGCCCGGCCCGGAAGCCGCCGACGACGGACGCGCCGTCGTAGATCAGCGCGTGCGCCATCGCCTTGGGGCGGCCCCAGACCCTCGGCGGCAGCCGCTCCTGGACGTAGGGCAGGACGAGCGTGAGCGCCAGCGGGCGCCTCCGAGCGAGCAGCGCGCCGGCCAGCGCCGCCACGAGCTTCGCCTCGCGTGGCGAGAGGAACACGCCCGCCCAGAGATGGTCCCCCGCGATCTCGGGATAGCGCGCGAGCACCGGCCCCATGTTCGCCTGCTTCAGCTGGCGTCGGACGTGCCACCAGAAGCCCGGGTAGGTCACGTCGTGACGCACCACGGCGTCGGGCACGAAGACGGCCCGCCAGCCGCCGCGGCGCATGGCGTAGCCGGCGGCGGTGTCCTCCCAGAAGTGACCGACCTCCTCGTCGAAGCCCGCCGACTCCGCGAACGGCCCGCGACGGAAGGCGATGTTGCACGACTCGTAGCGGCCGGTCCACTCCGTGACCTCCATGGTCGCCGGCCAGCCGTCATTGAACGGCTCCTCCGCGAGGGTGGCGCCGCAGGCCACGCCCACGTCAGGGCGGCCGTTCAGAGCGCCGGCCAAACCGGTCAGCCAGCCGGGCTCGGGCACGCAGTCGGAGTCGGTGAACGCGAGCACCTCGCCGCGCGCGAGCTCCGCGGCGCGGTTGCGGATCGCGCCGACCGTGCCGGACAGAACCTCGACGCGGACGGGCACGTCACTGGTGGCCGCGCGCTCGGCGCAGGCGTCAGGGGTCCCGTCGCTCGAGCCATTGTCGAGCACGAGCACCTCGAAGGACGGATGATCCTGCTGGAGCAGTGCGTCCAGGCAGCGCAGCATCCGCTCGCGCCGGTCCTTGACGGGCACGGCAACCGTGACGGCTGGAGCCCCATTGCCAGGCACGCGAAGAGTATGCCGTCAGCTCGTGAGACCGGCGCTGGTCGCGTCGGGGCGCGCGACCGTCGCCGCCGGCCGCCCCAGCAGCTCGCGGTAGAGCTCCAGGTGGCGTTCGACGCTCCGCGCGATCGAGAAGTCCTCGGCCCGGGAGCGGCAGGCGGCGAGCGTCCCCGGGTCCTCCGCCAGCTCGAGGGCCTCGTCGAGCGCGCGGGCGAGCGCCTCGGGTTCGTGGCCGTCGAACACCCGGCCGATGGCGTCGCTGTCCACGATCTCGGCCATGCCGCCGACGTTGCTGGCGACTACCGGGGTGCCGGACGCCAGGGCCTCCACCAGGACCAGCCCGAACGCCTCCCCCAGGGAGGGCAACGCGACGGCCCAGGCCTCGCCGTAGGCGCGCGGAAGCCCCTCTCCCTGGCGGCCCATGTCGGCCAGCTCCACGTCCGGGTTCTCGCGCTCGAATCGCTCGGCCATGCCCGGGTCGAGCGGCCGCGAGAGCACGAGGCGGAGGGACGGC
>JBJMLJ010000416.1:0-18667 GCA_045805365.1 Thermoleophilaceae bacterium | reverse complement strand
TCGGCGGCCGGGTCGATCTCTGCCCACGCGCGTTGGCACAAATCCCCCCGCCGCGATCGCCTCGTTCCACGACCCGAACACCCTGATCACCCGCTGGGTCGTCGGATGGGCGTCCGACGTCGCGCCCCGCCAGTCCTCGGCGGCGGGCGGATGGCCGTTCGCTCCGCCCACGCCTGGATGGCGGCGATGATCTCCTGGCCAGTCCACGGGTCGCGGTCTGCCACGACTCGAGCGTCCGCCTCCCGATTCCGGATTTGGCAGCACGGTACCTGCGGACAAGCCAAACCGCAGGAAGGCGTCGAGGCGCGGTGCTCCCCCCACCCCGTCTCGACATGGGCGGTCCCGGAACGAGCTTCCGGGACCGTTTCGCCTTTCAGGGCGGAGGCGACTTCCCACAAGCAGGTTTGCTTGCGACGCTGCGGGGCAGCCTGATGGTCTAAGGACCCAGTACGGCCACGGAAGGCCGAGGGAACCCTGAACGCCGGGGAAGCGTGAGGCCCCGGCGTTCTTATCGTCCGCGGCCCGCCCGCCGAATCTCTTGTCCGCTCTTAGCCGCCGGGAGATACTGGGCGGGCGATGTCGGAGAACCTGGACCTCGCCCGCTCGATCTACGACGCTTGGGGGCGCGGCGACTTCAGTTCGCTCGATTGGGCTCATCCGGAGGTGGAGTACGTGATTGTCGATGGAGTCGAGCCTGGCGTCTGGAAGGGTCGAGCCGAGATGGCGAGGGCGATCCGCAACATCCTCGACCTGTGGGAACACCCGCGGATTGAGGCGGACGAGTACCGCGAACTCGACGAATCCCGCGTCTTTGTTCTCAACCACCTCAATGCGCGCGGCAAGACGAGCGGGGTGGACATTGGAGGCATGCTCAGGAACGGGGCAACGGTCTTGCACATCCGCGACCGAAAGGTCACGAAGTACGTGTCCTACTGGGACCGGGCTCGCGCCCTCGGCGACCTCGGCCTGGCGGAGTAGGCGTGACGTCTTTTGCTGGCCGTTTTCGCTAGACCGTCCTAGGCGATGTCGCAAGAGAACGTGGAGATGGTGCGCGGCGTGCGAACTGCAGTCGCCGTGTCTGGGCAGCACGGTGGCCGAACTTTGGATGAACAGATCCTCGTGCGGTTCCCGCGACTTGTCCGGCTGGCGCTCTCGCTTTGGTCGCGGTTCCCGCCGCGGTCGCGCCTCCGCCGCGTTTGGCTCGCGCGGAACGTCTGCCGCGGCTGTGCGGCTGGCAACCGGCGGGATTTCGATCTGCTCCTTCTCTCCTTCGACCCGGACATCGAGTACGAGTCAGTCGTAGGCGACAGCAGTGGCGCGCTGTTCCCGGACATGGTCGGGCTCCGGCGGGGGCACGCGGCCTATCGCGGCGTCTGGGAGGCGCTCGACGAGGCGTGGGACGACGTCAAGCTCGAGCACCACGCGGTCATCGACTTCGGCGACCGGGTAGTCGCGCTCGGCCGCGTGGTTGGCCGTGCGAGGCATACCGGCATCCCCGTCGACCAACCGGTCTGCCAGGTGTTCATGCTCCGGCGGGGGGTCGTCGTCCGACAGCAAGACTTCCCGGAACGAGACCAGGCCCTCGAAGCGGTGGGGCTGTCGGAGTAGGCCATGTCGCAGGAGAACGTGGAAGTGGTGCGGCGAGCGATTGAAGCCTTCAACCGGCGGGAGATAGCGCTCGACTGGTTCGATCCCGAAGTGGAGTGGATCGAAGATCCTCGGTATCCCGGCGCCGAGACATTCCACGGTCCAGCCGGCGTGGAACGGTCGATCCGCCAGTGGTGGGACGCATGGGAGATCGAGCTCGACCCGCAGGAGTTCATCGAGGTGGGCGACCAGGTCGTGGTACTTGGTCACGGTCACTACCGCGGGGGAGGCAGCGAGGTCCCTTTGACCGCAGAGTTCGCGTCGGTCTACGACTTCCGCGACGGCAAGATCGTGCGCGCCGAAGTGTTCCCAACCCGCGCCGAAGCCCTCGAAGCCGTGGGGCAGCGGGAGTAGGCGGTGTCGCAGGAGAACGTGGAGATTGTGGGTCGGGTGCTGCGCCGGTTCAGCGAACAGGACATCGACGGGCTGTTGGGCGAGGCGCATTCGGAGGTCGAGCTCGACTACTCGGAATCGAACGCTCCTGATGCGTCCGTCTACCGCGGTCATGCGGCGTGTCGCGCCTTCTTGCAGAGCCGCTACGAGGATTTCGAGGACCGCAGCTTCGAGGCCGTCGAGCTGATCGACGCTCCGCCGGACGCGGTAGTTGCCGTGGGCCGCATGCGAGGGAGGGGCCGAGCGAGTGAAGTCGCGGTGGAGGCTCACAGCGTCACCCTTTGGACGCTGCGTGACGGAAAGGTCAGCCGGATCAAGCTCTACCAGACCAGAGCCCAGGCCCTCGAGGCCGCCGGGCTGCCGGGAGTAGGCGATGTCGCAGGAGAACGTGGAGATCGTGCGGCGGGCCTCTGAGGTCAAGACGTTCGGCGGCCACACCATTGCCGTCCCTGATGCGGTCCCGGCCGATGCCCATGGGTGGTAGCTTCGCGCCCTGCCGTTCTCCCTCGTCCGAAGAGACCGCGTTTTCTTCGACCTGTTCGCGCAGGGGGGTTCGAACTCGCTCCGAGCGGCGAAGCTGCTCCAGGACATGATCAAGGGCTGGCCCGATAGCGCCGGTCTCGCACGCGAAATCCTGCTTGTCGAGCAGGAGGGAGATCGGATCACGCACGACCTCTCCCAGCGGACGAGCTCGACCTTCGTGACGCCGATCGACGCCGAGGACATCTACAACCTGGCGAGCAAGGTCGACGATGTCGTCGACGAGATCGAGGAGACCGCCGACTTCATGGTGCTCTACAGGATCGAGGCGCCGATGGAGCAGGCGCTGGCGATGGCCGACATCCTCGTCAAGGCCTGCGAGCGGCTCTCCGTGCTGCTCGATCACCTGCGCGAGTTCAAGGACCTTGACAAGTACTGGATCGAAATCCACCGGCTCGAGAACGACGGCGACCGGCTCTTCCGCGAAGCCTTCGCCTCCTTGTTCGCTGGCGGAATCGACCCGATGGTGGTAATCCGCTGGAGGGACATCTTTCTCAGGCTCGAGCGGGCGATTGACGCAACCGAGGACGCCGCAACCGTCGTCCAGACCATCGCGACGAAGTACGCCTGAGGGAATCCGTCGCGCCCCATAGGCACCTGAGCCATCCCCCGCCGCTCGAAGCCGTGGGGCGGCGGGAGTAGGCGATGTCGCAGGAGAACGTGGAGCTGGCGCGACGGGGCTACGTGGCGCTGAACGAGGCGCTCAGGTCAGGCGACTTCCTGTCCGCTGTCCAAGAGTTCTGTGATCCGGAGATCGTGCTCAAGCCGGCGGGCATCCTCCCGGAGAGCCGCGAGATGCGCGGTCACGAAGGAATGGTGCAATTCATGGGGATTCAGGCGGAGGCTTTCGAGGGGTTTTCGGTGGAGCCGCAGGAGTTCATCGACGCTGGCGACGAGGTTGTCGTGCCCGTTCGCTTCGGGGGGCGGGCGGTGCACACCGGCCTCGATGTGCATTTCGAGGTCGTCCACGTCTGCACTGCCCATGGCGGCAAGTGGAAGCGGATTGACGTGTATGCCGAGAGGGCCCAAGCCCTCGAAGCCGTGGGGCTGTCGGAGTAGGCGATGTCGCAGGAGAACGTCGAGGTCGTGCGGCGAGTAAACGCCGCCTTAACAGGGGTGACTACGAAGGTTGGGCGAAGGACTTGCACCCGGATGTCGAGTTCCGTGATCGCGCCCACGCAGCCGACACGTCGGAAACGCTCAAGGGGGTACAGGCGCTCGAGTCGCTCCTGTCCGAATGGCGGGAGAGCTTCGACGATTTCCGGGCTGAGATCAGCGAGTACATAGACGCGGGCGACCACGTTGTGTGCGTCACCCGTTGGGTGGGCAGAGGCAAGTCGAGCGAGGCGAGCGTGGACGTCTCCCAGGTCGACGTCTACGAGGTGCGGGCGGGGAAGATCGTCCGGGCTACGCTCGCCTACCCGGACAAGGCGACGGCCCTCGAAGCCGCCGGGCTGCGGGAGTAAGCCCTCAGAACCCCCAAACCGGCCAAAACCGCGTCTCTCAAGACGGACGTAAGCGGCTGTCCGTCCCTGTTTTGGCTGGTGATTCATCTCGGGTGGTGCTCGATGCCGACGGTCATGAGGTTGGCCGGGTTGTTGTTGGTGCGGTCGCCGTCGCGGTGGTGGACTTCGAGCTGGTGGCTGGTGCCGCAGACGACGCAGCCGCCGTCGCGGTCGATGATCTGGGCGCGGAGCCGGCGCCAGGGCCGGCCGCCGCGGTCGGGGCCGTGCTGCTTGCGGCGGTGGGTCCGGCAGCGGGTCGTCCCGCTGGGGACGAGCTGCGGGCAGCCGGCGATGGCGCACAGCTTGCGCGGTGGTGTCACGCGCCGAACACCTCGACCGCTGCCCGGCACGGCCGCGTTCGTTGACGACGACGAGGCGCACGCCGAGGTGATCACATCGTCGTGACCACGGGAAATCACCAGCGATCTCGCGTTCCGCATGCTGCCGTACCTCGCGGCGAAAAAAAGCCCGAAAAACGCGGATTCGTGTCCGGGAGCCCAAAAAAGGCGTCGAATCGCCGGGTGAACACGAGCCCGCCTTGGGTACCCGGGGCACGGGCCGGGACTGGCGGCTTCGCTTGCGGGCTTCGGCCGCCAGGACCGCCCCCTTTGCCCTTCTACCGCGGCGGCGTATCTACTCCCGCAGCCCCGCGGCTTCGAGGGCGTCGCACAGTGACGTTTGGGGTATCAGCACCCTTGTTGCCACTCGGCGGGCGGTCGAGAATGGGCGCTAATCGAAGCCAAGGAGGCTTCCTATGGACATCATTCTCTGGATCGTGCTCGCCTGCATCTGGGTCGCGATCGCTTTCTGGCCCGCTCGGGTTGCCGATCGCAAGGGACACAGCTTCTTCGGCTACTTCATCCTCAGCCTGTTCTTCTTCCCGCTGGCGCTGATCATGGCTTACGTAGTCGGAGATCGCACCCAGCCGGCCTTGGGCTGACGGCAACCGACCGCGCAGGCTCCCAATCGCCCGCGGCGTCGACGCGTCGCTAGCCGGGATCACCTGGCGCTGAGCTGAAAGGAACGGAGTGTCGCGACCCTGGGCGGACGCTCCGAGCGAGAGGCGGCACGAGGCATGACCGCTATCGAGTCACCGAGAGGCTCGTGCCCTCGGGGCTAGGTGATCGGCTAGTACTCCGACAGCCCCACGGCTGCGAGGACAGGCTAGGGGTGCCGCACCGGGGGATCGGTCATCTCGAACAGGGCCGGCTGGCCGCTCTTGGGGGCGTTCGCCGTGTAGAACACGCGTCCGCGGGTGACTGCGATCTCGTAGCCCGAGGGCTCCTGCCGCAGCCTTTCGACGTGACCGCGCTGGGCGCAGTGGCGGCTTGGAGTGCGTCGGCGGAAGAACGCGACCGGCCCAGCCGCCTCGTTGGGGGCTGCCACCCAGTACACGAACCGTTTCGTGACGACTGGAGAGGACAACGTGATACCTCCGACCCCGCCAAGGACACGAGGTGCTGCCGCGACCCGGCAGGTTCGCATCCGACCCCGCCGGGACAGGTATCCGACCGTGATCAAATCGCTGGGTTCGACACCGCGGGAAGAAATGAGCGCGGCCACGCGGCGGCGCAGGTCGAAGCCGTCCACCGACCTAGCGGTGAGACGTCGCAGCGGGGGTGCGAGGAACAGACCGTCGCCACGCCGGCAGGATGCCGTCCCGCAACCACGGGTGAACAGATAGCGGCGGCCCCAGACGGCCACCGCGTCCTCCGACCAGCGCCTGCTCGAAAGGGCGCGGAGCTTGTGTTCGCGCCCCGAGTGCAGGCCGAGCGCGAACAGATCGCAGAAACCGTGGGAGTTGCAGCGGTTGTACGCGGCGAGCCGCACTCCGTGACGGCCGGGACCGAGGCTAAGAGCGGGGGGCCCGGTACTGCTGAACGGTCGCACAGGAGCAAAGCGTCGTCGCCCACGCGAGAAGAGGACCAGGCGGGAACCGAGACCAGGCGCCGTGGGCTCCTCCCACGCGAACGTTCCGAGGAAGGCCTGGATCGAGTGCCCGACACCAGTGGTAACGACCCGGTCTGCCGCTCCCGCAGAACCGGCACCCCCGCCCACACCGCACAGGGCAATGACCAGCGCGCCGGCGGCCCGACCGCGGCCGCCACGAGTCCTCACACAACCCAATATCCCAGCACCGCCAGGGCCCCGCAAGAGCCTCAGGGTCCTCGCACCACGTCTCCTGTGCGACATCGCCTACTCCGCAGCCCCGCGGCTTCGAGGGCCTCGGTCTCGCTTCGGAAGGTGTGCCACCAGACGACCTTCCTGTCACGCCACTCGCCGACGACCCACAGGCGCTGCTCGACCGGCGTCTCGCTGATCGCGCCGTGGGCACGATTGCGCAGAACCGCGATCGTCAGGTCACCTGGGTCGCGCACTTCGACGACCTCGATGGTGAAGTCCGGCAAGCCGGAGAAAAGGCTCTCCCACCAGCGGAGGATTCCAGCGTGTTCGCGGTAGTCGCCTTCCATCGAAGCCAGTGGCGGCGCGCCCTCCACGTCATCGTGCATCAGCGCCAGCAAGGCATCCAGGTCGCGTCGATTGAAGGCGTCAATGCTTCGGTGAGCCAGCTCCACGTTCTCCTGCGACATCGCCTACTCCCGCAGCCCGGCGGCTTCGAGGGCCTGTGCCCGGTTGGCGTAGATATCGAGCCGCGTAATTTTCCGCTCGGCCATCGTGTAGACGAACCAGAAGTCCGCCTCAACCGCTACGCCACTGGCCTGGCCGCGCCCGGACTGATGCACGCGAACAACCACGCGGTCTCCGGCGTCGATGTACTCCTCGGTGGTGTAGGACCACTCTTGGAAGTCCTCCACCCACTCGGCGAGCGCCTGCAAGAAGCCTTCGTGTCCGTGAAACACCGCCCCGTCGGGATCGACCCTTGTTGTGACGAGCTTCGGATCGACGTGCGCGAACGCGCCCGCCGGGTCTGCCTGGTCGAATGCCTCGTTCGAGGCTCGCACGACCTCCACGTTCTCCTGCGACATCGCCCGCCCAGTATCTCCCGCGGCGTGGGGCTCCGCCAAATGG
Source organism: Thermoleophilaceae bacterium (assembly GCA_045805365.1). Classification (GTDB taxonomy): domain Bacteria; phylum Actinomycetota; class Thermoleophilia; order Solirubrobacterales; family Thermoleophilaceae; genus DASXBA01. The sequence goes on along the minus strand of JBJMLJ010000416.1, from coordinate 11,552 downwards.
CGAGCGGCCCGGAGGCGTGGCCGGTTTTGGACCCTGAAAGGCGAAACGGTCCCGGAAGCTCGTTCCGGGACCGCACCATGTCGAGATGGGGTGGGGGGAACCCAGTTATGCCTCACCGCGCCTCGACGCAGATCCCGTCTTGCCAAATCCAGGAATTGCCGCAGCTCAACTCGCCGACTTCATGACTGGCCGGACGCCCAACGTCGTGGCTGCCACCGAGCCGTGGACCGGCCAGGAGATCCTTGCCGCTATCCGGGCATGGGCGGAGCGGACGGGCTATCCGCCCGCCGCCGAGGACTGGCGGGGCGCGAGCTCGGGATCCCGCTCGAGGTAGTGGGCGAAGTCCGCAGGGTCGATTCTCAGCTGACGACCGGCCCGTCGAGCCGCGAGCGCCCGCGGTCGATCTCGCGGTAGATCGTCCTGCGGGACACGTTCGCTAGCTCGGCGGCTTCGGCGGGGGTAAGCAGGGGACGGGTGTCCTCTGGCGTCATCGTTTGGCTCATGGACAGAGCCTCCCGAACCGCTGTGTTACGGAAGCGCGGCAGAAGCGCGCGTAGGAAGTGCGCGTAGAACCCCTACGCGCAGCGAGTGGATACGGGCCGATACGGGTTCGGCTTCCGCTCTAGCAAGCGAGATCAGGCTCTAGGCCGCAGCCCGGTCTAGATGTAGTACATCTGCGCGCCCGCCGCCTGCGCCTCGCGCTCGGCCACCGCGGCGATCGTGGTGCCCGCCAGGACGCTCTTCACCGCGTCGGCCACCTCCGTCCAGGGTGGGCCCGCCTCGGCGGCCTCCGCGCCGACCTCGCCCTCGAGCAGCTCGACGATCTCTAGCACCGTGATCTCGCCGGGTGGGCGGGCGAAGGTGTAGCCGCCCTTCACTCCGCGCTGGCTCTGCAGGATGCCGCTGCGTCGCAGGGTGGCGAACAGCCCCTCGAGGAACTGGACGGGGATGTCTCGCGCGCGGGCGATCTCGCCGATCGGGACGGGCGCGCCGCTCCCCCGGCGGGCCAGCTCGGCGAGCGCGCGGACCGCGTACGGGGACTTGGAGGTGATGACCAGCACGCCGTCTGACTCTACGGTATGCCCGTGACTCTGCTGCGCCGTCTTGACCCGTGGGCGCCTCCGCTCGTACTGATGGGCGTCATCTTCTTCCTGTCGGCGCAACCGCACCTGCACACCGACCTCGGCGTGGTCGACACGATCGGGCGAAAACTCGTTCATTTCGGCATCTACTCGCTGCTGACGTTCCTCTACTGGCGGGCGCTGAGAACGCGAATGGACTCGAACCGGGCCGTGATCGTCGCCTTCGCGCTGGCGTCGCTATACGCGATCACGGACGAGTACCACCAGACCTTCGTCGCCGGCCGCTCCGGCAGCCCGATCGACTGGGCGATCGACACGGCCGGCGCCGGTGCGGCGGCGCTGCGGTTGCGGCTGCACGCCCGGCAGGGGACGGCGACGTGAACGGCCGGCGGCTGCCGATCGAGTCGAATCAGCCGGTCCTCGTCTTCGCGCTCGTCCGGGTCGCGCTGACGCTGGTGGCCGCGGTGGCGGTGCTCGTCCTGAACGTCCCGGACCGGGGGCCGATGATCGCCGTCATCGCCGGCGGCGCGATCCCGTGGACGGTTCTCGTCCTCGTCGTCGCCATCGTCGAGCCCGAGACCGCGATGAACCCCTTGGTCGCGGTGGGCGACTTCGCGCTGCTGCTCCTGCTCCAGACCGTCGCGCCCGACAGCTACGCGGCCGTCCGCTTCGCGGCGCTTTTCCTCATCGCCGTCCACGCCCACTTCCAGGGCGAGGTGCGCGGCGTCGTCGTCGCCGCGATGGGCTCGCTCGCGCTCGTGATCCCAGGCGACATCCGCGGCAAGGGCCCGACGTCCGGCGGGCTGCTCGCGTTCTACGAGACCGCCTTCGTGTTGCTCTCGATCGCGACCGGGGCGCTGATCGGCCGGCTGCGGACCACAGAGTCGGCCTCGCGGCTGCGCGCCCGGCATCTCTCTCGGCGGACGATCCAGGCCGAGACCGAGGCGCGCCGGAAGGTGGCCGAGGCCATCCACGACGGGCCGGTGCAGGAGCTGATCGGTCTGGACATGATCCTCTCGGCCGCGCACCAGGCGGCCGGACACGGGGACGCGAAGCGCGCCGCCGACCTCGTCGATCAGGCGCGCGAGGTCGCGACCCGCAACGTCAGGATGCTCCGCGACGAGATCGTCGACCTCGGCCCCTATGCGTTCGAGGAGCTGAGCTATGGCAGCGCGGTAGAGGGCTGCATCGCGATCTGGAAGCGCCGCTACGACCTGGAGGTGCTTGCAACGATCGAGCGGCTCGACCTCAGGCCGGAGACCGCGGGCGACCTCTTCCGAATCACCCAGGAGGCGGTGGCCAACGCGGGTCGCCACGCCGAGGCCGAGGCGGTCTCGATCTCACTCAGGCGAGTCGGCAGCGAAGTCGAGCTACGCGTGACGGACAACGGGCAGGGCTTCGCCGGCGACGGCCTATTCGGCGACGTGGAGCCCGGTCACCTCGGGCTGGCGAGCATGCGCGAGCGCGCGGAGTTGATGCAGGGCACGCTGGACATCGAGACTTCAGACCGCGGAACCAGAGTGCTCGTGCGCGCGCCGCTCGCCCCGGTCTAGCACGCCCACCCGCACCGGGATCCCGTTGAGGAACGCCATCCCGGCCAGCCGCTCGAGGTCCTCGGGCTCGCCGCTCGCGAGCAGGTTGACGTTGACTCCCGGGTGCTCGTTCGCGACCCGCCATCCGCCGCGGTGGCCCCAGCCGTGCGGCAGGGCCACGGTGCCCGGAGTCATCTCATCAGTGACCTTGACCTTGACGACGACCGAGCCGGACTTCGACTCGAGCCTCGCCTCTCCCCCGTCGTCCAGCCCGTGCGCGTCGGCGTCGTCCGGGTGGATCCGCAGCGCGTGGTCGCGGCCGCCGCGCATCAAGAGCGGGGCGTTGTGCATCCACGAGTTGTGCGAGCGCAGCTCGCGCATCCCGATCAGCCGCAGCGGGAAGGCGGGATCGTCAGCGTTCACCGACGCCAGCCGTTCCAGCTCGCCAGAGATCGCGGGCGGAGCCAGCGCCAGCCGCCGGTCGCGATGCCGCAGCCGCCCGCGCAGCACGCCGGTCCGGACGTAGTCCTCGAGCACGAGGCCGTGCGGGTACTTGTCGCGCAGCTTCTTGAAGCTGAGCCCGGACGGCCGGAGGCCGAACAGGTCGCCCTTCGGCCCCGTGCGCAGGAGCAGGTCGACGAGCCGCCGGGGCGAGGGCCGCAGCCGCAGCTTGCGCAGCGCCGGGAGGCTGTACGGCGCTATCCCGATACGCCGCGAGACCTGATCGATGATCTCCCATTCCTGGCGCGCCTCGCCCGGCGGCTCGACGACCGGCTCGGTCACCTGGATGAAGGGCGTCGTGTAGAAGCTCATCAGCGCGACCGGCACGTCCTCGCGCTCGTAGAAGGTCGTCGTGGGCAGCACGTAGTCGGCGTGCTTGTTCGTCTCGTTGACGTAGAAGTCGAGCGCCACGTGCAGGTCGAGCTCGCCGAGGGCGCGCTCGAGCGCGTCCCCGTCCGGGACGGACAGGACCGGGTTGCCGGCGGAGACGAACAGGGCGCGGATCTGCCGCTCTCCGGGCGTCTCGATCTCGCGCGGCAGGAGCGCGGCGGGCAGGTTGCCGAGCACGTCGGGGAAGTCGCCGAAGCGCGCCCTGGTCTTGCCGTAAGTCGCAAGCCCGAGCCGCTCGCCGAGGTCGTCGATCGCTATCGGCGGGCTGCCGAACACCGCGCCGCCGGGGCGGTCCAGGTTGCCGGTCACCGCGTTCAGGGCGTCGAGGAGGAAGGCCACGAGCGTCCCGAAGCGGCCCAGGCAGGAGCCGGTCCGGCCGTAGGCGGCGGCCCCATCGGCGGCGGCGAAGTCCCGTGCCAGCCCGCGCACCCGCTCCGCCGGCACACCCGTCCGAGCCTCGGTCGCCTCGGGCGGATGGTCCGCGGCGGCGGCGCGCAGCCGGTCCGCACCGTTCGCCCCCTCGGCCAGGAAGGCCTCGTCGGCCAGCCCCTCGTCGAAGATCACCTGGAGCAGCGAGAGCAGCAGCCAGGCATCCGAGTCGGGCCGCACAGGCAGGTGCTCGAACTGGCGAGCGGTCTCCGTCTCGCGCGGGTCGACGACGACGATCCGCCCGCCCCGCTCCTCGATCTCGAGCAGCTTCTCGCGCACGCGCGGCGCGCTCAGCACCGAGCCGTGCGAGACCAGCGGGTTGGCGCCCACCATCAGCAGGAAGCTCGTGCGCGGGAGGTCGGGGATCGGCACCAGCAGCGGCGACCCGTAGAGCAGCGCGCTCGCCGCGAAGCGGTTGTTCACGTCCTGCGAGCCCGCCGTGTAGTAGTGCGGCGATCCGAGCGCGTCGAGGAAGCCCTTGACCCAAAGCGTGTGCGAGTAGGAGAACGCTCCCGGGTTGCCCATGTACCAGGCCACCGACTCCGGGCCGCGCTCGTCGAGGATCCGTCGGAGCCGCCGGGCGATGTCGTCGAGCGCCTCCTGCCAGCCGACGCGCTCGAACTCCCCGGACGCGGTGCGGCGCAGCGGATGCAGCACGCGATCCGGGTCGTTCTGGACCTCGGCCATGGCGATCCCCTTCGGGCAGGCATAGCCTTCCGACAGCGGGTTGGCCGGGTCGGGCCGGAGCTTCGTGATCTTCCCGTCCTCGACCGTGGCCACCATCCCGCACAGCGGCTCGCAGATCCGGCAGAACGTGACCTTCTGGGTCATCCCCGTCGGAAGAGCCTAGTCCACGTCGACGGAGGACAGGAATGCTCGCCAAGGTTCGTCGCTATCGGCCCTCGCACGCGGTCGTCGTCGCCTACCTCGCGCTCTTCGTCGCGCTCGGCGGCAGTGGCTACGCGGCGGTGCGCGTCAACGGCAAGAACATCAAGAACCGGACGATCGCCGGCAAGAAGCTCAGGAAGAACACGCTCACCGGCAAGGAGATCAAGGAGTCGAGGTTGGGCAAGGTGCCCGCCACCCGCGACGCGGACCGGGCCGCGGTCGCCGACACGTCGCACACCCTCGAGGGACTGCGCGCGAGCGCGTTCCTGGCTGCCGGGGCGAAGGCGGCCAACGCGGACAAGCTCGACGGCCTCGACTCGGCTTCGTTCTTCGATCGCTGCCGCGCGGGGACGATGAGGTTCGCGGGCGCCTGCTTCGAGACCGACGTCCGCGCGGTGACGAGCAACCTCAACGGAGCGGGCTTGACCTGCGCGCTCGAGGGTGCACGCCTGCCGACCTTTCCCGAGCTGACCGCCTTCGCCACCCAGACCGGAACGCTGCTCGGCGCGGCGAGCGGCCTCAACGGCCGGTGGGAGTGGACTTCCGAAGTCCAAGGCACGGCGCCGGCGGGGGAGACGGTGGCCAATCGCCCGTCGGGGAGCTTGACCTATGACTCGTTCGCGATCTCCACGGCGCTGCACTTCCGCTGTGTGAAGCCGCTGACGAACTAGACGAAGACGTCGAGCGGCAGCGCCGCCGACACCAGCGGGTTCGGCAGGTCCACGGCCTGCGAGATCCGGAGCTCGCAGGCGACCGAGGCCAGCGCCAGGGCCTGCTCGAAGCCGTAGCCGTGCTCCGCGTGCAGCCAGCCGATCAGCTCGAGCAGCGCCCGCCGCGCGGCCAGGCCGACGTCGACCCAGGCGTTCTCGCCGTCGTCGCCGATCGGGATCCCGGTCGTGGCGAACGCCGCCCGGGGGGATCGCGGCGGCGCCTCGTAGGCCGGGAAGCGCGGCAGCCAGGCCGGGCTCTTCCTCAGATTGACGCGGAAGCTGACCGAGCCGCTCGTCTCGATCGCGTACAGCGAGACCTCGCCGTCGCCCTGCACGAAGTGGAGGTCCCCGGCCGAGAGAAGGGCATCCGGTACGTGCACGGGCAGCAGCAGCCGTGCGCCCGCGGTCAGATCGCGCACGTCGAGATTGCCGCCGTTCTCGCGCGGCGGCATCGTCCGCAGGCCGTCGACGCCGGCCTCCGGGAAGGCGGTCTCGGCGTCGGGCATCCTGACCGGGTGGCCGGCGTCGGCGAGCAGCGTCTCCCGACGTAGGGCCTCCTCGAACAACTCGCGCGACGGCGCGACCCCGATCACCCCGGCGTGCGTGCTCGCGGGAACCGCCACACCGGGCAGGTCCTCCGACCGCGCCACGCCGTCGCCGATCTCCCAGCGAACGAGGTACGGCCGCTCGACGAGATCGCCGACGAAGCCCGCCCCCGGCAGTACCGCGGTCCAGCCGAACTCGGCGGTCGTGTAGCCGAGGATCTCGAGCTCGAGCAGGTCGCCGGGCTGCGCGCCCGAGACCGCGATCGGCCCGGTCAGGACGTGCGACACCGCCACCAGGTCGAGGAGCTCCTCGTCCGTCGTGGCCGGCGTGACCTGCCCGTCCATCGAGTCCCGCAGCTCGAGAGTGAGCTCCTCCCCCGGCTCGACCGAGGCGACCGGAGCGAGATCCGGATGCCAGCGGTTGTGACCGAGCTCGGGCTGCTCGCGGAGCGGCAGCGAAGGGTCAAGCCGCACGTGCACGGCCCGAGCCTAGTTCCTGGCTCCCAGCTCCTAGATCCAGCCGCGCTCGGTCGCGATGAGGACGGCCTGGGCGCGATCAACCGCGCCCAGCTTCGCGTAGGTGTTGTGGAGGTGCGTGCGAACCGTGCTCGTCGAGAGCTCGAGCTCGTGGGCGATCTGCTTGTAGACCTTGCCCTCGGCCAGCCGCTTGAGGACCTCGACCTCGCGCGCGGAGAGGGGACAGGGGTCGACGTTGCGCTTCTGCTGCCCGTTGCCCTGGGGAAGCTCGTACATCACGCCGCGCAGCTGGGCGGTGGTCATGTCGACCGCCTTGGCCGCGGCCAGCAGCTCCTTGGGGTTCACCGGCTGGGCGTGGTTGTAATGGGCCAGCATGTCGGCCAGGCGCACGAGCGCGGCCTCGCCGTCGGCGTCGTCGGCGTGATGGCGCTCGATCGCGGAGGCCAGCCGGTTCGGCAGGCCCCAGCGACGGGCGAGCACGCCGCCGACGACAGCGTGGTCGACGCCAAGCTCGAGCCGCTCCTTGTGCACGCGCTCGCCGGGGGTGCGTGCCTGGCCGTGGACCTGGCCCGGATAGCCCGGATAGGCGTGGCAGAGGACGAGCTTGCCGATGTCGTGAAGGAGGGCGGTGCAGAGAAGCTCGTCCCGGTCCTCGTAGTCCAGCTCGCGCGCCAGGCGATCGGCGGCGGCCTGGGTGGCGACTGCATGAAGGCGGAAGCGCTCGGGCATCAGGTCCCAGCCGGGGGTGCGCTCGAAGAAGTCGAAGGTGGCGGTGCGCTGGGCGAGGGTCTCGACGCCGTCCGGCGTGAGGATCTCTACGGCCTCGGGGATGCTCGCGACCTTGCCCTTCTTCTTGGAGCCGGTTCGGTTCGAGATGCGAAGGACGGTGATGACGAGAGCCACGTCGGACTCGACCGCGGCGACCACCTCACCCATCGACGCCCGGTCCTCTTTGACCACGCGGAGGACGCGGTTGCGTGACTCGGCGAGAGCCGGGAAGGCCTCGAGCGCCTCGAAGGCGGTCGTCAGCCGACGACCATGGCCCTCGTTGTGGTGGCGCATGGCCTCGTGCGGCCGGCTCGCGGGGGTTGTCATCGTGACTGGCACTCTTCCTGCCTGCATCCGAGTGGACTGGGCGCGGCCGTCCGAGACCGCCCACCATCCGTCCAGGGACCTATCGGCAGGAAGGAAGCGGGAGTTGAGCCAGGGTTGTCACTCCTGCGGGTCAACCCTGACAAGGGCTGCATCGATGCGGGCGAGCGCTTCTTCCCGCCCTAGAGCGGCAACGGACTCGAAAATGCCAGGCGAGACGGTCGTGCCGGCGATCGCCACGCGGACCGGCTGGAACACGTCCTTCGGCTTTACCCCAAAGCGGTCGACGACTCCCCGCAGCGCGCCCTCCACGTGCTCCACGTCGAAGGGCTCGGCCGCCGCAAGTGCCTCTCGCGCCGCCTGGAGGCGCTCGGGCGCGCCGTCCCGCATGACCTTGTTCCAGGCCTTCTCGTCCGTCTCCTGGCGCTCGACGAGGAAACCGGAGAGCGGCCAGAAGTCGGCGAGGGTCTGCATCTTCTCCTGGGAGATCTCGACCGCCTCGAGCGGGACCTCTCGTCCGATGAGCGCCTCCAGGCGCCTCTGCAGCTCGGCGGTCTCGAGCTCGCGCAGGTAGCGCCCGTTCATCCAGCGGAGCTTCTGCTCGTCGAACACCGCCGGGTTCCGCGACACCCGCTCGAGCGAGAAGTTCTCGACCAGCTGGTCGGTCGTCAGGAACGTGGTCGTCTCATCGAGCCCCCAGCCGAGCAGCGCCAGGTAGTTGCGAACGGCCTCCGGGAGGTAGCCGGCGTCGCGCAGCTCCTGGACAGAGGCGGCGCCGTGCCGCTTCGAGAGCTTCTTCCCGTCGGGACCGTGCAGCAGCGGGAGATGGGCGTACACCGGAGGATCTTCTCCCAGGGCCCGCAGCAGCATCACCTGGCGTGGGGTGTTCGAGAGGTGGTCGTCGCCGCGGACGACGTGGGTGATCCTCATGTCGCGGTCGTCGACGGCGACAGCCAGGTTGTAGAGGGGGCTCCCGTCCGAGCGGCGGATGACGAAGTCCTTGATCGCCTCGTGCGGGAAGCGAATGGTCCCGCGGATCACATCCTCGACCTCGGTCTCGCCCTCGTCGGGCACCCGCAGGCGGACAGCGCCCTCGTCCTCGTAGGCGTGGCCCTCGCCGAGGAGCCGCTCGACGGCCTCGGCGTGCGCGTCGGCGCGCTCGGCCTGCGAGTAGGGGCCCTCGTCCCAGTCGAGCCCGAGCCAGCCCAGGCCGTCGATGATCGTCTCCACGTTCTCCGGGGTCGAGCGCTCGCGGTCGGTGTCCTCGATCCGCAGCACGAAGGTGCCCCCCGAGCCCCGGGCCAGAAGCCAGTTGTACAGTGCCGTGCGCGCGCCGCCGACGTGCAGCTCCCCGGTCGGAGACGGCGCGAACCTGACCTTCATCGCGCCTCGATGCTAGTCGGAGCTCACGTGTCCACTGCCGGCGGCCTGGTGGAAGCCCACCAGCGCGGCGTCGAGCGCGGCTGCGAGTCGATCCAGATCTGGGGCCAGTCGCCCCGCCAGTGGCGCCCCACCCGCTGGAAGCAGGACGACATCGACGCATTCCTCGAGCTGATGGAGGACGGGCCGATCAAGGCCGTCGTTATCCACGCGGTCTACCTGATCAACTGCGCGACGACGGATCGCGAGATGCGAAAGAAGTCGCTCGCATCGCTGGTCCACCACCTCGAGCTCGGCGAGGCGATCGACGCGGTCGGCGTCGTGCTCCACCCCGGCTCCGCCAAGGGCGAGCCGCTCGAGGAGGCTCTGCCGCGGGTCGCCTCCGTGCTGAACGAGGCGCTCAGGGAGTCGGGCAAGTGCCGGATCCTGCTCGAGAACACCGCCGGCGCCGGCGACACGCTCGGCCGTTCCTTCGAGGAGCTCGACACGCTGATCCGCAAGGCGGGCGGCAGCAAGCGGCTCGGGCTCTGCCTGGACTCGTGCCACCTGTTCGCCTCTGGCTTCGACATCTCCACCGCGGACAAGCTCGCCGAGGTGGTCGACCGCTGCGTGGAGATCGTGGGCGTCGACCGCCTCGCCTGCCTCCACGTCAACGACTCGCAGACGCCGCTCGGCTCGAACCGCGACCGGCACGCGCCTCCCGGCGACGGCGAGCTCGGCGCGCGCGGCTGCGCGGCCTTCCTGTCCGAGCCCCGCTTCGACGACCTGCCGGGCATCTTCGAGGGACCGGGTGCGGAGGGCAAGGCGGCGGCGAAGGTCGACGTCGACCGGATGAAGCAGCTGCGCGTTTCCGGCCGACGCGCCCGGCGCCGCCGGAAGGGCTAAATCGAGTCGCGCAGGTCGAACGCCGGGTCGTCGACCTCCGGCGTCGCGAAGAAGTCCGGGTTGACGCAGTCGAAAGGCTCGCCGCGGCCGTCATAGGCGCGCTCGACGGAGACCCGGCAGGGCGTGCGCGGCATTCCGGTCACCTTGACGCCGCCGAATCCCTGGCGCGTGCGCTCCGCCTGCTCGAAGAGCTCGACGTCGATCTCGCCGCGGAAGACCTTGTGCATGCAGCCCATGAACCGCTGCCCGGTCGCCTCGTCGTCGTACAGGTAGAGATAGGGGCAGCCCGACTGGATGCAGCCCGAGGGGTAGACGACCCGATCGCAGAAGCTGCAGCACTGCCTGCACTCGTGCAGCTCCGCTTCAGTTCGGGCCGGGCTATGCATCGGTCAAGTCTAGCCTCAGCGAAGCACGTCTCGGGGTCTAAGCCTCGGGGATGTGCAGGCCGCGCGTGACCAGGTCGGCGGCGCGGTGCACCCGATCGGACAGGCGCTCCGAGATGTTGGGCCCCTCGATGCCCCTCCGGACCAGGTCGCTGACGAAGCGCTCGGTGAAGGCGGCCGTGAGCGCGCCACCGGGGCGGCGCGTCTCCGCAGGCGCGATGTCGATCGTCTCGCTGCCCGGAACGAGGTGGCTGAGGACGTCACGAAGTACGCCTTCGTAGTCCTCGGCCAGGTCTTCGTACCAGACCTCCTTCGGCTCGATGCCGTTGACGTGGAAGTAGCGGTCCCAGTGAAGGTCCCCGAGCGCGATGTGCCGGCGGTAGCGCTCGATTCCGCTGAAGCTGTAGTGCACCGCCGTCCTGCGCGGATACGGGTCCTCACGGCCCACCTCCCAGACCTCGGACTGCGCCGCGATCCAGCGCGAGACGGCCTGGCGGTTGACGTCGAGCCGCCGGATGTACAAATGGCGCGCGCCCGGGAAGAGCGAATCGAGAAAACCCGATTCCAGGGTGAAGGGAAGCTCGCGCGGCGGCCGGTCGAGGCTCTCCGCCCAGATGTGCTCGAGCTGGTCCCAGTGCATCTTCGTCCCGAACACCCCGTTCGGGCTCGTGCGGTGCGCTCGTAGCGCACGGACATAGGCCTCCAGCGACTCGCCACAGCCCCAGCGGGTCGTCAGGGGGTCGCGGTTGATCGCATTGAAGTACTCCATGGGGACGCCGGCGACCCCGGTGCTCGCGAGGCCGCGGCAGAGCAGCTGGCTCCCGCTGCGAGGCGTAGAGCAGACGACGTACGATCGCCACTCGGCGTCGGGTTCCGGGCTGGTGTCGTCCTCCGGCCCGAGACGGCGAGGTAAGCGCCTCACGGCCGGAGTTTAAGTCCCGGGCTCAGGCCACGAGGCGCGCCGAGCTGTGGAGAGCGCCGAGCTCGGCGCGGCAGGCGCTGTCGGCTGAGACCCTGTAGTCGGGCCCGAGGCAGAGGCGCCGCTCACCCACCGCCAGCTGGAGCTCGTGATCGCCCGGGAAGCTCCGCACCACGTCCTTGAGCTCGTCGAGAAACGACTCGGGGACACCGGCCGGCACCTGCAGCGTGAGCCGCTTGACCGGCGCGGGCGCCGCCGCGGCCTCGACGGCGCGGGCCACCTCCTCGGGGTCAGGCTCGAACAGCTCGACCTCCTGGGCCACGAGCTTGGTCTCCCCCT
>JBJMLJ010000415.1:0-2554 GCA_045805365.1 Thermoleophilaceae bacterium | reverse complement strand
CGCGCGCCCGAGCGCGGCCGCGACCTCGAGACCGAGGTCCACGTCTCCTTCGATCAGGCGATCGAGGGCGCCCAGATCCCGGTCAGCGTCCCGATGTCGGCACCCTGCCGGACCTGCCACGGGACCGGCGCCAAGCCGGGCACGTCGCCGACCGTCTGCAGCCGCTGCCAGGGCCGCGGCGTGGAGGCCGAGTCGCAGGGCCTGTTCTCGATCTCGCAGCCGTGTCGCAAGTGCGGCGGCAACGGCCGGACGCGCCAGGTCAAGCGCTACAGGGTGAACATCCCCGCAGGCGTCCGCGACGGCAGCCGCGTCCGGCTGGACGGAAAGGGCGAGCCGGGAGGCCTCGGTGGGCCGCCCGGGGATCTCTACGTGATTACCCGGGTCGGCGAGTCTCCCGTCTTCAAGCGGAAGGGCGACAACCTCGAGGTCGAGGTGCCCGTGACGATCGTCGAGGCGATCCGCGGCGCCACGATCGAGGTGCCGACGCTCGCCGGCACCAAGCGGATCCGCGTCCCCCCGGGTACGCAGCACGGAACGGTGCAGCGCCTCCGCGGCGAGGGGCCGCCCAAGCTCGGCGGCCGCGGCCGCGGCGACATCCACTACCGGCTCGTGATCGACGTGCCGCGCTCCCTGTCGCGCGAGCAGCGGGAGGTCGTCGACGAGCTGGCCACCGTCCTCGACGGCAACCCGCGCGAGCGGCTGCTCTCGCGGAAGGCCTGACGATGGCCAAGCGCGAGGACAACCCTCCCGACACGACCCGCGGCGTCTACATGATCTCGGTGGCCGCGGAACTCGCCGGCATGCATCCGCAGACGCTGCGGATCTACGAGTCGAAGGGCCTGATCACCCCGAAGCGCTCGCCCAAGAACACGCGCCTCTACTCCCAGGAGGACGTCGAGCGGCTGCGTCGGATCCAGGAGCTGACGACTGAGCTGGGCATGAACCTCGCCGGCGTCGAGGCCGTCTTCGAGCTCGAGACCGAGCTCGCCCGCATGCGCCGGCGGATGCGCAACATGGAGAGGCAGGCCGAGCGCGTGCGCCAGGAGCTGAGCGCCGAGATCGAGCGAGTGCGCCGCTCGTTCAAGGCGGAGCTGGTTCCCTACGAGCCCCCGGGCCAGGCGCTCGTCCCGCCGTCGCGGAACGACGGCGAGAAGACCGTTCGCATCCGGATAGAGCGCCCCGGCCGCTAGCCCACGACGCGTGGCCCGGCTAGAGCCTGCCGAGGTGCAGCGTCCACGCCGTCATGCGCGCACCACCGAAGCGGCCGCGCACGCCGCCGACCCCGGCGAAGCGGAAGCTGCGGCTGAGCAGGAGCGCCCGGTGCGGTGGCGAGTGCAGCCACATGCGGAGCACCTTGTGCGGCCGAAGCCGCCAGCCGCTGTACATCGCGAGCGCCTCGCCCTTGAGGCTGAAGCGCGAGCTGGCCCGGATCGTCGCGAGGTGGCCGAAGCGGTCGTGCACGAGCATGTACCTGCTCTGGCGGTCGGCCGATCTGCAGAGGGAGGGCGAATCGCGCAGCGCCGGCAGCCCGTGGGCCCGGCGGGTGGAGTCGATCAGGTGCAGCAGCCTTTTCTCGGGCTTCGTGACCGCCTGCGCGGGTGGTGCTCCGAGCGCGCATGCCAAGGCCACTGCGGCCAGCGCGAGCCCCTGGGTTCCAGAGCGCTGAATTTTTGGTTCCCCCTTACGGCGTACCGGCGCTCCGCGCCGGTACCACATCGCTACCCCCGAAACGACGCGGAAAACGAAGACTGGCGGGTACCGTCCCTTTTTCAGCCCCGGCGCGCAGGTGGACGCTCGCTCAGTCTTGATATACACTGACTTAGATTTTCTATATGCAAGCTGATCGTTTCACAGTCAAGTCGCAGGAGGCGCTGGCGGCCGCACAGCGGCTCGCGGGCGCGCGCCGCAATCCGGAGGTGGTGCCCCACCACCTCCTCGCCGCGCTGCTCGAGCAGGACGGCGGCATCGTCGTGCCGGTCCTGCGGCGGGCGGCTGCCGATCCGGAGGGCGTCCGCCGGCGGGCGAACGAGGCGCTCGAGGGCCTGCCGACGGTGAGCGGCGAACCGAGTGCCGCCCCCGCCCTCGGCTCGGCCACGATCGATCTGCTGAAGCACGCCGACGACGAGGCGCGCGGGCTCGGCGACGAGTACGTCTCCACGGAGCACCTGCTGCTGGCGTTGGCGGCCGACCCCAAGATCGACGCCGGCGCTAGCCGCGATCAGCTCGCCGAGGCGGTCCAGGAGGTGCGCGGGCCGCACCGCGTGACCGACCAGAACCCGGAGGACAAGTACCAGGCGCTCGAGCGCTTCGGCCGCGACCTCACCGAGGCTGCCGAGCAGGGCAAGCTGGACCCGGTCATCGGCCGGGACGACGAGATCCGGCGCGTGATCCAGGTCCTCTCGCGGCGGACCAAGAACAACCCTGTCCTGATCGGCGAGCCGGGCACCGGCAAGACCGCCATCGTCGAGGGCCTCGCCCAGCGGATCGTCTCGGGCGACGTGCCGGACTCGCTGCGCGACCGGCGCGTGATCGCGCTCGACATCGGCGCGATGGT
>JBJMLJ010000414.1:0-4153 GCA_045805365.1 Thermoleophilaceae bacterium | reverse complement strand
CCCTTGGGGAGCGCGGCCTTGCGCTCGGGCGTGAAGCGCTCCGGTATGAAGGCCTCCGGGTCCGGGAACACGTCGGGCAGCCGGTGGCTCGCCCACGAGGAGTAGTTGATGTAGGCGCGCGCCGGGACGTGGCGGCCCTCGAACTCGAACTCGCGGACCGTCTTGCGCGGGCCCACCCAGGCCGGCGGGTAGAGGCGCAGGGTCTCGTCGACCGCCATGTCGAGCTCCCTCTGCTCTCCACCCTCCAAGTCCTCGCAGATCCGGGCCACCACGTCTGGATGGCGGGCCAGCTCGTAGAGCAGGAAGGTCACGGTCGAGGTGGAGGTGTCGTGGCCGGCGAACAGCAGCGTCATCACCTGGTCGCGGATCTCCTCGTCCGAGAGGCGCGACCCGTCCTCGTCCTCGGCCTCGATCAGCATGCTGAGAACGTCCGCCCGGTCCGGATCGGGGTCAGCCCGCCGCCGGGCAATCTCGGCGTAGACGATCTCGTCGAGGCGGGCGCTCGCCCTCCGCATCCGGGCGTAGGGGGAGCCGAGGCCGCGGAGCAGCCGGGAGGGTCCGCTCGTGCCGTAGAAGGCCAGCGCCCGCTCGAAGAAGCGCGCCATCGCCGCGCCGCTGTCGTGGTCGTCGGGGTCGAGCCCGAAGAGGCCGCGCATGGCGATCCGCATCGCCAGCACGCGCATCCACTCGTAAACGTCGACCATCGCGCCCGGACTCCAGCGGTCCATCGCCCGGGTCGCCTCGGCCACCATGATCTCCACCGCCGCCTCGATCCGCTCGCGATGGAAGGCCGGCATCATGATCCGCCGCGCCCGGTCGTGGTAGCCGCCGTCGATCGTGAGCAGGCCATCCCCCATGAGCCAGGCGAGCTGGCCGAAGTGGCCGTCGCGCCAGAGGAAGTTCTCCGGATGCTCGACCGTGATGTAGCGGTTCGCCGCCGGGCCGAGCATGAAGATCTGCGGCTGGTGCATCATCCGGACCGTGAAGATCGGCCCGTAGCGCTCGTAGAGCGGCAGCAGGATGGGCAGCGGATCGTGGGTGAACTGGAGCGTCCGGCGGAGGTCCCAGTTGAGCGGGCCGGGCGGATAGCGGCCGCGGGCGCGCCACTCGTCGACGAAGTCGCCGGCGACGATCGAGACCGGGTTGGTGGCGATCGGCGCCGGCCGCTCGGCGTGATTCACGGCCCGGACTTTAGGCGCCAGCCCTGCTGCGGGAACACGAGCTCAGTCGTCGTCGCCTGGATCTCTGCGTCCGTGAAACGGCCCTTGAGGTAGCGGGCTACGAAGTCCCGGACGGCCGGATCGCGGCTGTTCAGGACGCTCGCCGGCGCCTCGATCGTCCCCTGGACGAGGCGCGGGTGGTCGTCGAGGCCGCGCGCCCGCGGCGACTGGCGGATCGCGTCGACCGTGTGGAGCCCCAGCGCGAGCACCCGACCGCCGGGCAGTGTGACGCGAAGGCTTGCCGGCGAGCAGTAGGTGTTGAAGTTCGGTACCTCGATCCCGCCGCCGGCGTAGGACCGGTCCTCGCTCGGCGCGAGGCCGACACGGGACATGTCCCAGCGCGGGTTGTAGAGCGGCCGGCCGCCGACCGGAGCGCCCGTGCGAACGAACTTCCAGGAGCCGCCGTAGGCGGGCTTCTGCCAGAAGCCGTCCCTACCCCCGACGCGCAGCAGGCGGCTGTTCGAGCCGGGGCCGGTCTTCTCGATGCTGATCGCGTCGGTGATCCGGCCGCGGATCTTGGGCTGGTGGACCCACCCCGGCGAGGGGAGCTGGATGGCCGGGTTCGGCTGGCCGCGCTGGTCGTAGTAGGAGTAGTTGTCGTAGAGGGAGTCGGCGCCGGACAGGTCGAAGTCGTAGAGCCGCGTGTACATGTCGCCGTAGCGGTCGATCACGAAGACGGTCGAGCCGCTGGCGGAGAGGCCGACCGAGCGCAGGCGGCCGCGCTGCGGGGCGCAGGCCTCGTAGCTCTGGTCGTCCGGAAGCCACGGGTCCATGTAGGTCAGGCGGCGGCCGCCGCCGTTCAGCAGCCAGATGTGAGAGACCTTGGCGTCGCCGACCTTGAACTCGTTTCCGGCGGTGTCCGTCCAGGTCTTGTCCTCGAGCGGCGAGAGCACGGACCACGACCAGGTGCTGCCGCGCGGCAGCGTCCGCCCGGGTCCCGTCCAGAAGAGCGGTCCCCAGCGCACCGTCCAGTTGAAGAAGCCGGGCGGTCCGAGGGCGCCGTCCATCGTGTAGACCTGCCGGTTCGGGCCGATCGCGATCAGCTCGTCGTCATCGACGGAGATTCCCGTCGTCTTGCCGTCGAGGCAGCTGGGCAGCGGCACGGCCGCCCAGTGGGCTGCGGTCGGCTGCTTGTAGTAGATGCGGCCGTTCTTGAGCACGAACCAGTAGCGGCGGTTGAAGGTCTGGGTAGTTGAGCGCAGGTCCACGCGGGTGGGGAGACCGCTGGGCACCGAGGAGGGCGGCGCGGCGTCGGGTGCCCTGTCCCGGAGGATTTGCTGTGCCTCGGGCTCCGGCAGCCCGGCGGTTCCCCCGTCGAGCTGCGCGCAGTTACGGGGGCCGGTTTGCGAGATCGCGATTCCGCGTACGCCGTCGATCGCGAGGCTCAGCGGATCAGGCTTCCCTTGCTGCGGATACCCGGGATCGGAGGCCATCGCGACGCCGGCCGGAGCCAGGGTCGCAGCAGCGGCCACGACTGCGGCAGCACGGCGCATCCCGGCGCGGATCGTAGTCCCGCGCACATAGGCTGCGCGCCGCATGGTCCTGGCCGCCGTGACCGGCTTCACCCGCGAGGCGCAGCACCAGCTCCGCGACACGAGCCACTTCCACTGGTCCGCGGTCGCGCTGCTCGCATTCGTCTTCTACGTCTACGCCGTCGAGGTCGAGCGCCAGCGCTGGGACATCATCCTGGCCGGAATCGCCCTCTGGGCGATGGACTGGTTCAACGAGGTGGCGAACGCGCTCGTACTCCACGCCACCGACCGCGCCGCGATCTGGACCGCCACCGGCTCCACGAGCTACCAGATCCTGATCGGCCTCAACCTGGAGATCTCGATGATGTTCGCGGTGGCCGGCGTGGTCTTCTGCAAGTACCTGCCCCCGCGCCGCACTTTTGCCAACCGCGCCTGGCTCGTGCTCGGCTTCTCCTGCCTGTGCGTCTTCGTCGAGATCCTGCTGCACGCCGCCGGGGTGTTCCACTGGGAGTACTGGTGGTGGAACGTTCCCTTCGTGCCGCTGATCGTGATCTTCGGCTACGGCACCTTCTTCGCGATGGCGGCCTACGTCCACGACCTGCCGGACAACCGCCGCCGCCTACGGGTCGTCGGCGCGCTGGCGGCGATCGACGCGGTCGGGATCCTCCTCTTCGGCCCGATACTGGGCTGGATCTGAGCGGTGCGCGGTTTTCGGCCCATATAGGCGGTCAAACCGCACAACGGCGGAGATTTTCCGCGTGGAGCCGGCGCTGCTCGGCGGAATCGCGACCGGCCGGCAAAGCGGGGCGCTCCGAGCCCGCCTCCAGCGCCTCGAGGGACTCGACGTCCTCGTCGAGCAGTTTCAGCGCGGTTTCGCGCGTCAGGACGGACCCGTGCCCGGGCACCACCGCCGACGCGGCCTCGACCAAGGACGCCAGCCGGGCCAGAGTCGATCGATAGTCGGCCAAGGACACGACCATCGGTATCTCCACATCCGACAGGTAGTCGCCGCACACCAGCACCCCGCACCAGCGCGCCAAGAGCGCCATCCCGTCGGCGGTATGCCCCTCCGCCGGATGGAGCTCCACCTCCTCGTCGCCTACCTCGAGCTTCCCGGGCACTGGGAGCGCTTGAACGGCTCCCAGGGAGAGTGGACCTGAACGTGTCACGTACAGCCGCGCGTCCTCGTCCCGCAGCGCCCGCTGCGCCGCCCCCGGCTCCCGGTGAAAGCGCTCCAGGGTGTCCTGGCCGACCCCGAGAGCCAGCGAAGGGAAGGCGAGCCGCCCCAGCAGGTGGTCGTAGTCGCCGTGGGTGGCCAGTAGCCCGTTCGGCGAGAAGCCGGACGAGGCGAGCAGGTCCGGCAGCGCCTCCAGCTCGTCCGGGAAGTAGGGCGAGTCGACCAGCATCGCCTCGCCGCCCGCCCGCAGCGCCACGGCGTTGGTCTGCCAGAGCCGACTGGTG
>JBJMLJ010000413.1:0-1946 GCA_045805365.1 Thermoleophilaceae bacterium | reverse complement strand
CGTCCCGCCGCTCGCGGCCGCGGCCCTCGGCTGGGGGATGCGCGGCGCCCGGCCGGCGCTGGCCCCCTTGGCGGCGGTCCTGTTCCTCGTGGCGGCGCTCGACAAGAACGGCCTGCTCGGCGAGGCCGCCGCGGTGGCCCTCATCGCGCTCAGCTGCGTCACGCTCGGCGTCCTGCTGGCCGCCGTCGCGCCGCTGGCCTGGCTCAAGGCGGGGATTGTCGTGATGGCGCTGGCCGACACGGCCCTCACGGTCAGTGACCTGCTCCAGGCCCCGAACGGAACGCTCAACGCCGCCGTGGCCCCCGGCGGGCTGCCGTCGCTCCAGCGGGCGCTGTTCGGCAGCGCGGTGATGGGCTACGGGGACCTCTTCGTCGCCGCCCTGCTCGGAGCGATCGTCGTACGCGAGGGCAGGCGCGGCGGTGCGGCCGCGCTGCTCGTGCTGGCGATAGCCGCGGTCTTCGACCTCCTCTTCTTCGCCGTCGACGAGCTGCCGGCGACCGTGCCGGTGGCGATCGCGACGCTGGCGCTCACAGCCCGGGCGGGAAGAGGTAGAACCGGTGCGGAGGCACTCGCGGCCCGACCTCGATGACGATCGCCGCGTGGCGGCTGAGCGGGATCGCCGCCGGCGACCGCTGCCAGCGCCGCCCGCCCACGAAGGCGATCACGCGCGTCCCGCGCGCCGCCCTGAAGGCGCCCATCACGCTCTCCGTGAGCGGCATGCCCCACTGGCGGAAGAGGTCGCCAACCGTCGCCCGCGTCCCCTCGCGCACGAGCACCACCCCGGTGGGCTCGAGCGTGACGACGGGGCCGTAGCAGCGCGCCGCGACGATCCGGCCGTTCCGGCGCCGGCTCGGCGGAAGCGTCCCGATTCCGGACGGGACGAGCACAACACGGTCCTCGGCGAACAGCTCGAGGTGCGCCGCCGTCCGGCGGCCGAGCCCGCGCCTGCAACCCGACACCGTCCGAGTGGGCGCCGGGGGGTGAAAGCGGCGGGCGGCGCCGATCGGCCGCATCTGAAGGCGGGCCTCGGCGATCGAGCCCGGCGCCGGATGTGCCGAGGAGCGGTCGCTGCCGCAGCCGGCCAGCGCCGCGGCGATCAGGGCAGCCGCCGCTAGGCCGGCGTTCTGCGTCGCACGCGCCACACGATCACCCCGGCGGCGCCGACCAGGGCGACGGCGATCGCCACCAGGAGCCAGGCGGGCAGGCCACCGCCGCCGCCCGAGTCCGAGCCGTTGTCGAGCTTCAACTTCGACCCCACCGACTTCGGGTGCGAGCTCGCGGTCTTCTTGGCGCCGCTGCTGGTCTTGGCGAGGGCGCCGGCCTTGTCGAGCTTCTGCACCGCCGTCGCGGCCTGCTTGACGAGGGTGTTCGCGTTCCTTGTGCCCGGCTTCCCGAGGCCCGCCACGACGCTGCGCGCCTGGCTCTCGCCCGAGCCGGAGACGCCGTAGCCCTGCGGCATCACGATCAGGATCGTGTCCTTGTAGAGCAGGGTCAGCTTGATCTCCTGGTTGAGGAAGGTGGCGTACTGCTGCGGCTTGCCGTAGAGCTGGGGGATCCCGCCGAGGTCGGTCTCCGTGGCGATCACCGCGACCTTGACCGCGTGGTTCTCCTGCTTCACCGCCTTGATCGCCGCGCTCAGCTGCTTGGTCGAATCCTTCGCTGGCGGCGGCGAGTAGGGGACGAAGGCGTCGCTCGTGAAGAGCACGTCGCTCGCCGGGTCCGCGTCGGCGAGCGCCGCGGGCGCGCCGGCGGCGGCGGCGATGGCGACCGCAAGCGAGGCGATGACGAGGCGGCGGGCCATGCGTCGCCCGGGACGGTAGCTAGCGGTGCTCGGGGTTCGGGTAGTCGAAGCGGCAGCCGGCATCCCATTCGGTGCGCTGGTTGCCATGAGCGGGGATGCCTCCTGCGTCCTTGAGCATCCGCGCCATGTGGAGCAGGTTCCAGGT
>JBJMLJ010000412.1:0-6207 GCA_045805365.1 Thermoleophilaceae bacterium | reverse complement strand
GTGGCCGTCCTGGGCGCCTGGCTCGCCTGGGCGGTGTGGCTCGTCCGCTACCCGATCCTCGGCGCCGACAGCATGATCTACCACCTCCCCGAGATCATGCAGTGGGTCCACAACGGCCACCCCGGCAAGGTCTCGTCGCTCTTCCCGGGCTATCCGGTGGGCGCCTACCCGATCAGCAACGAGGTGCTGCTCGAGTGGGCGACCGGCATCTCGCGCAGCTTCGTGCCGGCCATGCTGGCTGCGCCGACGATGCTCCTGCTGGTCGGCGCCGCCGGCTGGGTGGGCCTGCGCTCGCTGGCCGTCGAGCGCTGGCCGGCGGGGCTCACGGTGGCGACGCTCTGCCTCACGCCGGGGCTCACTCACTGGCAGAAGAACGGCGCCCATACGGACCTGCCAGCGATCGCCTGGCTCGTCACGGCGGCCGCCCTCTGCGCCGCATCGCGCCGCCGGCCGTCGCTGCTCGCGCCGATGATCGTGGCCGCCGGGCTGGCCGTCGGCACGAAGACGACGACGCTGCCGCTCACCGCGCTGCTCCTCGTCATCGCCGGCGTGATCCACCGCGAGCGCCTCCGGCCGATGGCCCGGCCGCTCGCGCTCGCCACTGCCGCGGCGCTCGTCGCCGGCGGGACCTGGTACTTCCGCAACCTGATCCTGCACGGCTCGCCGCTGTGGCCGTTCGTCGCGACGCCCTGGGGCGACGCGGTGCCCAAGGTGATTGCGCCCTCCGGCCACGTGGTGCCCCAGGTCTACACGAGCTTCCTCGACACGCCGGGGACCACGACCCGCTTCATCGTCAACAAGTCGGCCGACCCCTTCGCCGGCGGCCTGCTGATGACGGCGTGCGCGCTCGTCGCGCCGTTCATCGCCCGCCGCCGAGAGGTCACCGCCGCCGCGGTCACGACCCTCGCCTCGTTGCTCATCTGGATGAACGCGCCCTTCACGGGCGTGCCCGAGGGCAAGGTCGCGACGCCGGGCGGGCTCACGACGATGCGCTACCTGCTGCCGACGTTCACCGTCGCGGCGCTGACGCTGGCCCTGGCCACCCGCGAGCGGCGCACGCGCGCCTACGGCATGGTGGCGCTGGTCGCCTCGCTCGGGCTGACCCTGCTGCAGCTGTTCGACCTCGGCTACCCGAGCGTGCCCGGGCCGTCCACCCCGCTGGCCGGGGCGGCGCTGGCGGTGCTGGGCGCGGCCGCGCTGGCGTTCGTGCTCCGCGGGCGCGCCCCGTCGATGCGCGCCATCGGCCTCGCCACGCTGCCGGCGCTGGTGGTCGCGGGCCTGGCGCTGTCGGTCGCCGCCTCGGGCTTCGTGGAGCGCTACAACACGGCGAACGTCCCTGAGTCCCGCCGCCTCTACTCGGCCACGCCGGCGATGTTCGACTGGTTCCTCGGCCGCTCCGACTTCGCGGACGGGCACAAGACGATCGCATTCACGGTCGTGATGAACGCGGCGCTGGCGGGCGACCACCTGCAGCACCGGATCGACCTGGTCTCCGCGCTGGAAGGCTGCGACCGGGTGCGCCGGCTCGCTCGCACGGGCTGGGTAATCGTCAACCACGCGTGGCCGACGCGGCCCTGCCTCACGCACCTGCGGCCGATCTGGTCGGGCGGCGAGTTCGCGGTCTACGGCCGGTAGGCGCGGAAGCCCGGGCCCTGGAAGCTCGGGTGCACGCGCGCCAGGCAGCGCGCGGCGGTGTACCGGCTGACCACGCCCAGGTAGTTGATGAGCACCCACTGATCGCGCAGCCGAGCCCGCACGCGGGCGCACGGCTCGTGGAAGGGGATCAGCTCGAGCCTGTGCCGGAAGCGGTCGCCCACCACCACGCCGTTCGGGATCGGCGCCATCGCCACGGTCGCGTCGCCATGGAGGTAGTCCGGCTGGCTCACGAGCCATGAGATCAGCGGCGCGTAGGGGTAGCTCGTGGTGGCGTTGGCGCTGGCGTGGCGCTGCACGTAGCCCGACACCGGGATGGTCAGCGCGGCCGCGACGGCGACGGCGCCCAGGGCCGCCACCGGGGCGGCCGTCCACCGAGGGATGCGGTCGCCCAGGACGCCGAGGACGGCAGCCGCGGCGCCGCCCAGCGCCGCACCCGCCAGGAGGACGGCGATGCTCGGAACGCTGGGGTAGCCGAGGTTGTGGGTCTGCACGACGCCGAGGAGGAGCCCGGCGCCGAGCGCGGTCCCGGCGAGCAGCCGCGCGCGGCCCGGCTCGCGCGTCGCCAGAGCCAGCGTGGTGATCGCGGCGGCCAGCGCCGGCAGGCCGTAGCGCAGGGTCGAGACCGTGCCCACCGCCGAGCCGCCTTGCGCCGCGCCGGTGGCGGGGGCGCTCAGCCAGAGCAGGATCGAGACGAGCGTCACCGCGCTCGCCGCCCACACAGCTCGGGCCCGGGTCAGGAGCGGCACCAGGAGCGCCGAGACCCACATCACGAGCGCGCCGAGGAGCAGGCGGCCGTACTCGTGGCCGAAGCGGTCGAGCGTCGCGCGCGGCCGGTCAAGGAAGCTGGGCGACGAGGTCGGGGCGGGATCGCCCCAGGGCGTCGTGAAGTCGGGCCAGAAGGGCGAGCCGTGGTGGACGAGGTCGCGCGCGTACCAGAGCCCGCCGAGCAGGAGCGCCGCCGCGCCGGCCAGGACGAGCGGCAGGGCCAGCGGTCGCAGCCGCCGCCGCTCCGGCCAGGCCGCCAGCACCAGCACGAGCAGCGCGAGCGGCAGGGCCGTCGTCTTCGTTCCCGCAGCGAGCGCGCCCGCCAGGAGCGCGGGCGCGAGCAGGGACGGGTTGCGGCGCGAGGCGGCCGCCAGCGCTGCGGTCGCCACCAGCCAGGCGAGCGCCGGGAGGTCGTTGTAGGCGCCGTTCATCTGGTAGTGGGTGGCGATCGGCGTGGCGCAGAGCGCCGCGACGCCGATGGCCGCCGCGGCGCGCGGCACGGCCAGGGTGCGCAGGCCCAGCCAGCCGGCGGTCGCCATCAGGAGCATCGTGGCGGGCGCCCAGAGCGAGATCGGCACAAGCGTGCGCGCGATCCCGACCTGCCAGGCGAGCAGCACCTCGCTCATCAGCGGGATGTACGTGACCCGGTCGAGCACGCCGTGGATCACCGAGCCCGTGTCGCCGTCGCGGAGCCAGACCACGACCTCGGGGACGTGGTAGTTGACGCTGTCGAAGCCGAGCGCGGGGACGTGGACGAGCCAGGCCGCCCAGGCGAGGCCGGCTCCCCCGACCGCGCCGAGGCCGACGCGCGTGGCGGGCGGGGTCCGCCGCCACCAGGTGAGCAGCTCCCGGCCGGCGCCCAGGCGCGGAGCGGGCAGGGCGAGGAGCGCGACGGCCCACGTTGCCGCCGCGGCGGCGGCGAGCACGAGCGGCCGGCCGGCCAGCGAGACGAATCCGAGGACGATCGCTTCGAGACCGGCGGCCGCGGCGGCGAGGGTGGCGGCGGCGACGGCCCGCTCGAGACCGCGGGGCGCCAGCGCCGACGCCGCCCGGAACCCCGCCGCGCCGAGGAAGCAGACCGAAGCGACCAGCAGCAGCTGATGGGCGAAGGTCGACACGCTCCGCTAGACGCGAGCCGGCTCGGGCGCGGCGGCCTCCACCCGCTCCTCGGCGCGGTCCTCGGCCGGCCAGCCGCCGAACACGACGCTGGCGAGCGCCACGGCGTAGCAGCCGAACGCCACCAGGGTCGTGACCGTGAAGCCGAACGAGATCGCCACCGCGACCGCCAGCACGCTGGCGACCACCGACATCACTCCGTTGAGCCCCCACGCCCATGGCGTCGCGCCGGGGTGCAGCCGCTCGAGCCGCCCCAGCCCAACGGGCATCACCGTGCCGAGGGTGAGCCCGAGCGGCAGTAGGAGCAGCACCGCGATCCCGACCTTCACGGCGAATGGCAGCCCGATCAGCGCGGCCAGCAGCGGCTGCAGCCCGAACGCCGCGGCGAGGATCAGCCCGAGCGCGGCTCCGAGCGCCACGGTGACCGCGCCCCGCGGCCGCGACCAGCGGGTGGTCAGGAGCGCGCCGAGACCGGTGAACAGGAGCAGCGCGAACAGCACGACCGAAAGGGCGTAGGTCGGGAAGCCGAGGAAGAGGACGAAGCGCTGGACGAGCGACACCTCGAGGATCAGGAAGCCGAGTCCGATCGCCGCGAACAGGAGCAGCGAGCCGGGCGGCGGCCGGCGCGGGCCGCGCACGAGCGCCAGCGGGACGGCGAAGGCCACGAGCGAGAGGACCACCAGCACGCCCAAGGTGATCAAGAGGATCACGGTCGGATCGATCGAGTAGAAGTAGCCCTTCGGGGCGCCCTGGCCGAGGTCCCGCAAGCGCCTCATGTTGAAGAAGAAGGGCTTGTTGTCCGTCGGCGGGCAGACGTCGAGCCGGTACGAGCGGCAGAAGGCCATCGGGCTCGACGCTCTGGCCAGGCCGCGCCACTCGTAGCGGTAGGGGCCGCCCGGTGCGTACGCCACTCCGAGCCCGCGCTCCCGGGCGAGCCGGCGCACGACCGCGAGCTGCGCGTGCGTGTACGGCCGCAGCCGGGCGAGGATCGTGCCGAACAGGCCGCCGAAGTAGTCGCGGCCCAGTACGACCACGACGTTGCGGCTGGGATCGCGGACGCCGTGCCGGCGCAGCGCCTCGAGCGTGAGGACGGTCGCCCGCAGCGCCTCGTCGCCGACGAGCCGGCGCAGCCGCGAGACGTTGAGCACGCCGTCGGGCCTCAGGTGGTCGAGGTACTCGCCGAACGCCTCGAGCGTGTACAGGTTGGCCTCGGAGAGGGCGAAGGCCTGCGCCGAGTTGGCGCTCAGCGTGTCGGTGAAGCCGATGTGGATCTGGTCGTAATGCGCGTCGCGCGCGGCCAGCGTCGAGCGGCCGTCGCCGATCGTCGTGTGGACGCGCGGGAGGGTGTAAGGGGAGCCCGTCCAGCGCCGCAGTCTCTGATCGACGGTCGTGCGGATGGCCTTGTTCAGCTCGACCACGTCCACGCGGCGCTGCCCGGAGGTGAGCGCGTTGAGGATGTCGCGGCCGCCGCCGCCGCCGATCACCAGGGCGCGGCCCGGTCCGGTCAGGGCGTAGCCGATGCTCTGCGGTCCGAGCCGCATCGGCTTCCAGCCGGGCAGCGGGCCGCCCGGCTTACGGACCATCGCCGGGGCGTAGACCGAGTCGTAGAAGACGTAGGCGAGCGGCCCGCGCCCGCCCGGCGGCCCGTAGCCGACCACCCGGTTGAGCGGGGTCCAGATGTCGGAGACCGGCGAGCCCGACGCGCGGGTGAAGGGCTTGACGTACGTGAGTCCGGTGGTGGCCGAGAGGACCACGACGACGGCCACCAGCGCGCCCGCCCCCAGCGCGAGGCGGCGCTCGCGGGCGAGCCCGCCCGCCAGCATCAGCGCGGACGCCGCGGCAGGGACGCCGAGGGCCACCAGGAGCGTCGGCACCGGGATCGTCCACATCAGCGGGACGGCGAGCAGCGAGCCGAGCGCCGCGCCCGCCAGGTCGGCGGCGTAGACGCGCCCCACACGGCGCGCGTACGCGCGGATCGCGAGCGCGATCGCCACTCCGGCCGCCAGGAACACGGCGGCGCAAAGCGCGCAAGCCAGCGCGAGCACGGCCACGAAGCGCGGCCGTACCGAGTCGCCGAACGAGTAGTCGAGCCGGACGAGCACTAGCGGCACGAGCGCCAGCAGCACGGCGAACACGGCACACGCGCGCGCGAGGGCCGCCCTCAGCGAGACGCGCTCGAACCACGACGGCCAGACATAGACGGCGATGCCGCCGCCGCCCGTGCCGAGCAGCGCCAGCGAGATCGCCAGGAAGCCGAAGTGGTAGAAGAGGACGGCGGCGAACAGCCTGGTCAGCAGGACCTGAAGCGCGAGCGTGCAGCCGGCCACCAGGCCCACGGCCAGCAGCAGGCGAGTGGGGGGACGCTCAGCCACCCGGCCACCCTAGCGGCGCCCACGGGTCGCCTCAGCGCGGGGTTAGCCTGCAGTAAATGGCGGCTGGGTAGGAGCCCAGGCCCCGGTCTCCCCGCAGCCATCCAAAGTACTTGCGGAGTCACTGATCGATCTAATCCACGCTATGCGTGATCAGGACCGATCAGTGACCATGCAACTACTTTGAGCGGGCGTCCTTCCTACACCGTGCGGCACCGACGATCGGCTACGGTGAGCCGCCCCCGGCTGGATGCCCCCCATGTCCGATAAGTGGCGCCTCGTCCTCCTGAGCTTCCTGATG